>JBGUBD010000016.1 GCA_041821185.1 Phycisphaerales bacterium AB-hyl4
GAGATATGACTTGCTCAATCACACGGATCACGATTGATCCGGATCACGTTGAATCCTCGTGCGTCATGCGCAATAGCCTCCCGCGGAAGCGGGGGGTTAGCGCCATGTGGACCGAACCCCTCGCTTCCGCGAGGGGCTATTGCCGATGACGCCGAGTTTGACACGGCGTCTTCCACCGCCCGCCTACGACCCTTCCTCCCCCAGGCTCGTCAGGTCCAGATCGTTATTGGGTATATCGAAGAACCCCCCGGTCACGCGAGCGCCCTCTTCCACGCGAAGCGACAGCGCGAGCAGATCCCCCTTGAACACCGCCTTGGGCCCCAGCCTCACGCCCAGGCCGCCCTGCACCGTCTTGGCATCAATCGCACCTTCGCAATCGATGCCCCCGTGGGCTTCGATCACCCTTGCGATGATGCGACCTTTCTTCTTCACCACGATCGACCCGCAGGTGCGCACTTCCGTCACCGGCTTGAGTGTGGTCACCACCACGTCGCCGACGATCACCGGCTTGTAGCAGCCCGGACAAGACGTGGACTGGGCGCGGCCGCTGACATCAAAGCGATGTCGGCAGTGATAACACTGCACCTTGCGTGTCGCCGGTTGCCGCGCCATAGACCTCCCTGAAGCGTTCGCTCGGGACGGAACTACCACGCAAGCAAGACAGACGCATCAACCGCGCAGACAGCGCGCGAGCCCGCCACGCACCACAGGCGCATGGCCACAACGCGACGCGCAGCGCCGCCTTCAGCTGACGTCGTTCGTCTTACTTACGCGGAGACTGGCCACCACTCCCGCCGCCACCGGGGCCGCTGGACGCCGCACCACCCGCACCGCCGCCAGCACCGCCGCCGGCACTACCGCCGCCGCCGCTGGACGAGCCGCCGCCGGTCGCGCTACCCGACTGTTTCTGTGCATCCGGGCCGATGGCCACATGCCCGTGCAACGACGAGCCCTCTGCCATGATCATTTTCGCTGCGACGATGTCGCCCTTGATCTGGCCCGAGGCGTTGAGCTGGATGCGGTCCTTGCAGTTGACATTGCCTTCGACCAGGCCGTCGACCGCGATGCTGCCCGCGTCGACGTTGGCTTTGCAAAGCGCCTTCTCAGACACTTTAAGTTCGCCCTGGGCAGTGACTTCGCCCTCGAACTTGCCGTTGATCTTGGCCGACCGCTCGAAGCGCATCTTGCCTTCGATGTGCGTATCCGCACCGATGATCGTCATTTCGCCATTGGATGTCTGTGGGCTTTCCGCCATGGGTATCTCCTTGAGTAGCGGGTAAGTAGGAACACGAAACCACAATCATAATCCGTGTCGCCATCCGCTGTCGGATGCCCGCAACTCAAGAAAGGGAAATGGCAGGGGAGGGGGGGATTTCGGATTTCGAATTTGGAATTTCGGATTTGGCTGAGATCGGAAAATCCCAAATCCCAAATCCCAAATCCGAAATTCCGCTTCACCCATGCACCCGGTGGGCCGCGATCGCCTTCGCCAGCGCGACGTAATCCTTCGCCCCATTGCTTTCCGGTGCATAGCTGAAAATCGACTGGCCGAAGCTCGGGCTCTCCGCCAGCTTGATGTTCCGCCGAACCGCTGGCTGAAACACCGCCGCGTCCGCCCAGGGCTGATCCGTCCCCCGCGCCTCTTCGAGAAACGCGTTCAGATCGCCCGCCACTTCGCCTGCCAGCAGCGTGTTCGCTTCGTGCATGCAGAGCACGATGCCCGCCAGCTTCAGTTGCGGGTTGATGCGCTCGCGCACCATTGTGATCGTCTCCAGCAGCTTGCTCAGCCCCTGCAACGCCAGGAAGTGCGCCTGCATCGGCACGATCACCTCACGCGCCAGCGTCAGGCCGTTGATCGTCAGCAACCCCAGGCTCGGCGGACAGTCCAGCAACACGTAATCAAACTGCGTCACCAGATCCATCGTCTTATCGCGTAGCACGCCCTGCGACTCGCCCGCCGCCGTCCGCTCCGCCAACTCCGCCTCCACGCCCGCGAGGTTCACCTCCGCAGGCAGCACGCCCAACGTCGGCGTCACCTGCATCACCACCTCCGCCGCCGTCGTGTCATCATCCACCAGCAGGTCGTAGACCGACCGCTCCAGC
The DNA here is from genome assembly GCA_041821185.1 of Phycisphaerales bacterium AB-hyl4. Taxonomy (NCBI): domain Bacteria; kingdom Pseudomonadati; phylum Planctomycetota; class Phycisphaerae; order Phycisphaerales; family Phycisphaeraceae; genus Natronomicrosphaera; species Natronomicrosphaera hydrolytica. The sequence goes on from JBGUBD010000016.1 coordinate 2,104, forward strand.
TCGTCTGGATTGATGCCCACGTGCAGCGAAAGGTGCGCCTGCGGGTCCAGGTCGATCAGCAGTACACGATGGCCCGCTTCGCTCAACGCAGCGCCGACGTTTACCGTCGTCGTCGTCTTCCCGACGCCGCCTTTCTGGTTCATCATCGCAATCACGCGCGGCGGCGAACCGTCAGCGCCCGGCCGACTGACCGCCTGCCCCGGCTCGCCCGCCTGCTCGGACGATGTCTCCACGGATGGGTCCGCTTGTGTTTCCATAAGAAAGCGACGCCTCCCTGCGTCCCGCGTAAATCACTGCTCCACCACGACGGGCCGCCAGTATATCACGCCCCCACCCCAAAGCCCACGGATGCCCCTCCGTGGGTGCCCCCAACTAGAAACTAGAAACCAGAAACCAGAAACCAGAAACCCCCCGCCCCCTTGCCGCTTCGCCGTCCACCCGTTATGGTGGCTCTTGCACGCAACAGGTGCGCCCCATCGCCCGAGCATGGCGAGGGGTCGTGAAAAGGGAAGTGAGGTGCGCGAGCCACGCGGTTGCAAAATCGCTTGCTCGCAACTCCTCCGCGGACGCGCCGCCGTAATGAGCGGCCCGTTGGCCACGTGTCACCCGACACGCGCCGCCGGGCACGCGTCTCGCTCGAATGCCACTGCCTCACCCCGCAACGGGGTTGCCAGGCGGGAAGGTGAGCGGGACGTGCTCTAAGCCGGAAGACCTGCCTGATGTGATGCCTGGTGTCCTCGCGAAAAGGACAACGCCGGGCAGGTCGTTGCACTCGCACCCCCTTGGCGAGCGTCACACTGCTCTGGTTCCCCGCGAGGACGTGTTTTTCTGCACGGAATCGAGGGGATATGCCCTGCGCGAAACAGGGCTGGGAGACGCTTCATGCATCGTGTATCTATTGTTGGTTCCGCTGTCCTCTGCGCGGGCGTGCTGTCACTTGGCGGCGCTGTCTGGGCAGGCCCGTTCGCACCCGCCGCCGGCGAGCCGGGTTCGACCGCCATTCACATGAGCGACCCGAGCTTCATCGGATGGGCGACCGACGTCGCTGAGATCGTCCGCGGGCCAGTCGACATCGACGACCCCGACGGCGAAAAAGCTTCCTACGGCGACCCGAGCATCGCACTCGGCCCCGCCAACGGCACAGCCGGCAGTGTCGTCAGCCTCGGCGACGGCGGACACATCACCCTCACCTTCAGCCAGCCGATTACCAACGGCCCCGGCTACGACTTCGCCGTCTTCTCCAACGCCTTCAGCGATACCTACCTCGAACTCGCTTTCGTCGAAGTCAGCTCCGACGGCGAAAACTTCATCCGATTCCCCAACTTCTCGCTCACCGAAGACCCCATCGAATTCTGGGGCGCGATGATGGATCCCACAAACATCTACGGCTACGCAGGTAAATACCGCGCCGGCTACGGCACGCCATTCGACCTTGACGAACTCATCGGGCAACCCGGCGTCGACGGCGTGCTCGATGTCGACAACGTCACCCACGTCCGCATCGTCGACGTCGTCGGCGACGGATCGACCTACGACTTCGACGGCAACCCCGTCTATCACCCACACCCCACGCCATTCAACACCGGCGGCTTCGACCTCGACGCCGTCGGCGTGATCAACGTCGTCCCCGAGCCCGGCACGATCGCCATGCTGCTCGTCAGCGGTTCGCTCGTCGCCCTCCGCCGTCGCCGACGCCTCGCATAACACGCCACCATCCACACGGGGCGGAGCGGGAGTCAGCGCCCTCGTGCCAACATCACGCATCAAACCATCAACATAAACAGCAAAGGAATCAATACCCATGATGACGATTCGACACCTGATGACCACCACGCTCGCCGCCAGCCTGTTCGCCACCGCCGCCAGCGCAAACGTCACGATCGACTACAGCGACCTGACCCTGTCGGCCGACAGCTACTACAACGGCAGCGACCAAGCCGGCGGCTTCACCAGCCAGGGCGTGCACTTTAGCAACGACTACAACGCCGCTTGGCAGAGTTGGTCCGGCTTCGCCTATTCCAACGTCGATGACACGGAAACGGAAAGCATCGGCAGTCAGTACGCCGCCTTCACCGGCTCAGCCCAAAGCGGCGATATTTACGCCGTCGGCTACGGCAGTAGCGCCGTCGTCTCGCTGCCCATCGCCACCACCGTCAGCGGCGCTTACTTCACCAACACCACCTACGCTGCGATGTCCATGATCGAGGGCGATGCGTTCGCCAAGCAGTTCACCGCCGAGGATGAAGACTGGTTCCGTCTCACCGTGTACGGCCTCGACGCCGGCGGCAACAACGTCGGCTCGGTCGATCTCTATCTCGCGGACTTCCGCGCGTCCGACCCGGAGGATCACTACATCCTCGAGACCTGGGAATGGGCCGACCTGACCAGCCTCGGCGAAGTCAGCGCCCTGACGTTCAGCTTCGCCTCATCCGACGTCGGCGACTTTGGCATGAACACGCCCGCCTATTTCGCGATGGACGGCCTCACCCTCGCTGCCATCCCCGAGCCTGGCACGTTCGCCCTGCTCGCCGCCGGCTCGCTGCTGGTCATGCGACGCCGACGCGCTCAACGCGCTCGCGCCTAAATACGAATCGAACGTCAATCTCCGGTGCGCTCGAAGCCCACGGCGTCACGCCTTGGGCGTCAGCCTCATACACCAAGTTCAAGTGTCATGGGAAATGCGCCTGACACCCCTTGATACGCCACCCGGGTCGACGGCGGGGAAACTCGCCTCGACCCTTTCGCAGTACGTCCGGCAGCCACACAAGCACGCCTTCGCAACCGCTCGCGATGTTCGCAGGCGGTTGCGAGAGGCAAAGACCCCCATGATCACGCCGCGCCCAACCCGCTTCGCTGGCTTCACACTCATCGAGCTGCTCGTGGTGATCAGCATCATCGCTGTGCTCGTGGGCATCCTCCTCCCCGCCCTCGCCCACGCCCGCGCCGCCGCTCGGCGAGCGGTGTGCGGGTCCAACATCCGCCAGCTCGCCATCGCCAACACCACCTACGCCGTCGACCATCGCGACCACTTCGTGCCCGGCATGATCGAGCCGACCAGCATCTACATCAACCTCCGACGCTGGCACGGCGAACGCGACCATGAAAACGAAGCCTTCGACCCGACACGCGGACCGCTTTGGCCCTACTTTCAGGTCGACGAGCTGAAAGAATGCCCCAGCTTCGACGATTACGTCGATGAACCGGGCCAAAATGCCGCCTTCGAATCAGGTGGCGGCGGCTACGGCTACAACGGCCAATACGTCGGCACGAACAACCTCAACACCGTCGAAAATACCGCCGGCGCCCGTGTCGACTGGTTCGCTCGTCCCACGCAGACCGTCATGTTCACCGACGCCGCGTTTTCCCGCACCATCGCCGGCTCACCCGCACTCATCGAATACTCCTTCGCCACGCCCCCCCAAAACAGCTTCGGCGATGCATACCCCGCCATCCACTTCCGACACCACGGCCGCGCCAGCGTCGCCTGGCTCGACGGCCACATCAGCCTCGAACAGCTCGACTTCACCCGCGCAGCCCCGGCCTACGGCATCAATCAAGCCCAGAACCGCAAGCTCGCGCTCGGCTGGTTCGGCGATGACGACAACACACTCTTCAACCGCGATTGAACACCATGCCCGTCACCCATTGCATCTGCACCAACCAGTCGTTCACTTGCCTGCACAGCATCGCTCAACGTGGCTGCCTCAACCTCGACCAGCTCACCCGCCACACCGGTGCAGGCGACCACTGCGGCCTCTGCAAACCCTACCTCCAGCGAATGCTAAGCACCGGCCAGTGCACCTTCGCCCCCATCCCCCCGAAGACCACGGATTCAATCCGTGGGCACGCTCGCAAGCATGTCCACAAGCCTTCACAAAAACACACGAGCCGTTTATCCACTTATGCACATTCAATCCGCACAACCGGTGGATAAAAAAATTCCCGCGTTTTAACGGCTTGTTAATGCACGCCCTGAGTCAACTCAACCCTTGCCATGCGAGCAATCACGGTTGAACGAATCGCCCCCAACACCTATCTTCACAGTCCGGTGTCAAAGGAATGACGCCCCGTATGACGCAAGGCCGGAGACCGATAAAGCCGCCTTCCCCAGCCCTGGTATAGCCGGAGGGGAACCAACGCGGCACTCTCCAGAAGGCAGATCCTGCCCGACCCCGGCGATGTTCGCTCATACGGCCCTTCGGATGGAACCTCGTACATCACAACGCACGGAACGGTTGTCGTATTCGCTGAACCGGCTCGATCGCGATTCAACTGTCGGCTTTCGACACACGATCGCTACGCTCGAACCCGCCAAGGCGAATAACCCGACTGAGCTTTAACACCGAACGCAGGAGTGCTCGTGACCACGGCCACTTCCCCCGATATCGCCCCGCGCATTGCCGCTCGACTCGCCCGCACCATCGGCCCCCGCCGATATGCCATGTGGTTCGAGCAATCCGCACGCTTCACCTGCGACCACGACCAGCAGACCCTCCGCGTCGCCGTCCCCAGCCGGTTCATCGCCGACTGGATCGAACGCAACTTCCGCAAGCAACTCGCCGACGCCGCCCAGCAGGAGCTCGGCCAGCCCCTCGAAATCGACCTCCAGGTCACCCCCGACCACTTCCCCGACCAACGCGCCCCCCAAGCCGGTGCGCAGCAAAGCGACGCGCCGGATTCCCCCACACGCAACAACCCCTCAAGCCCCAAGCCCCAACCCCCAACCCTTCCCCGTAAAACCCAAGCCGCCCGCCACCTCCGCCGCAGCCTCAGCGAGTTCATCGTCGGCCCGTCCAACGAGCTCGCCCACGCCGCCGCCTGTCGGCTCGCCGACGCAGACATCGAACCCACCGGCCCGCTGTTCCTCCACGGCGGCTGCGGCCTCGGCAAAACACACCTGCTCCAAGGCATCGCCAAACGCCTGTTCGACCAGCAGCCCGACGCCCGCGTTCACTACACCACCGGCGAGCAGTTCACCAACGACTACATCACCGCCGTCCGCGCCAACAAGCTCGACGCCTTCCGCAAACGCATCCGCCAGCTCGACCTGCTCGCTGTCGACGACATCCACTTCATCGCCAACAAGCAGGCCACGCAGCAGGAGTTCCTCCACAGCTTCGACCAGATCGAGCTCTGCGGTGCTCGCGTCGTCCTCGCCTCCGACAGCCATCCCAAGGTCATCAAGCAGTTCTCCGAAGCGCTCGTCAGCCGATGTGTCCGCGGCCTCGTCGTGCAGATCGCTCAGCCCGACACCGCAACCCGCGAGCGCCTCATCGAAGCCCTCGCCAAACGCCGTCGCCTCGCCATCGCCCCCGAGGTCGTCCAGACCCTTGCCCGCCGAACGCGTGGCTCGGTCCGCGAGATCGAAGGCACGCTCACCAAGCTCCAGGCCATGGCCGCCATCAACAACCCCAAAACCGCGACGCCCAACGTCGTCGGCCACGCGCTCGTCCATCAACTGTTCAACCACGACGCCGACCTCGCCCCCACAAGGCCCGTCCGCTTCGAAACCGTCATCGAAACCGTCTGCGAACGCCTCGGCGTCGACCGCGCCGAAGTGCTTGGCCGAAGCCGAAGCCAGCTCGCCGTGCTCGGCCGAACGCTCACCATCCACCTCACCCGCGACCTCACCTCCATGAGCTATCCCGAAATCGCCCGCGCCATGGGAAACCGCAATCACTCCACCGTCATCACCGCCGCCAAGCGCATCCTCGGCCAGCTCGAAGCCAATCCCAACACCCCCGTCCCCACCGAAACCCAGGCCGACTCCCTCCGCGACCTCGTCGACGACCTCCGCCAAACCCTACGCCGCGCCTGACCCCCGCCCCCACTTTAAAGCCCACGGATAGCATCCGTGGGCTCCCCGCCTCCAAACTAGAAACTCGAAACCAGAAACCAGAAACTCCCCCTCCCCCTCCCATGCTGCGCCAATAAGCGTTTCCCCTCGTCCGCTCCCCTAAATGCTCATCCCATAAGCATTCCCATCATTCGCGCGATCGTCAGTTCTCCGTTAACGTTCGCCCTCGCCACCGCTCACACCCGCTCTCACACCCCCTCCGCCGCGAATCCGCACGCGCCTGCCGCGCAAACCCCACCCGCCCACACCCACACGCGCCGCCGCTGGCATCGCCTTTGCATCACCATGCCTGCTTTACAACCCCCGCGCGATCCGCAACACCAACCCGCCCCGCGGATCGCCACAAACACCCACCCCAGAAGGACAGGCAAACATGACACACGGCTACCTCATCGACATGGACGGCGTCATCTATCGCGGTAACGAACTCATCCCCGGCGCTGCCGAGTTCGTCCGCGAACTGCTCGCCCGGGACATCCCCTTCGTCTTCCTCACCAACAACAGCCAGCGCACGCGACGCGACGTCGTCTTCAAACTCAAACGCATGGGCATCACCATCGACGAGTCACACGTATTCACCTGTGCCATGGCCACCGCGCGATTCCTCGCGTCGCAAAAACCTGACGGCACCGCCTACGTCATCGGCGAAGGCGGACTCATGTACGCCCTCCACGCCAACGGCTACGCCGTCGTCGATCACGACCCCGACTACGTCGTCGTCGGCGAAGGACGAACCATCACCTTCGAAATGATGGAAAAAGCCATGAACATGATCCGCGACGGCGCGAAACTCATCGCCACCAACATCGACCCAAGCTGCCCCACCGCCAACGGCAGCGTACGGCCCGGCTGCGGCGCAATCGTCGCCATGCTCGAATCCGCCACCGGCAAGCAAGCCTTCTCCGTCGGCAAGCCCAGCCCTGTCATGATGCGCGCCGCCCGCACCGAACTCGGCCTCCGCACCGAACAGACCATCATGGTCGGCGACACCATGGAAACCGATATCCTCGGCGGCGCACAAATGGGCTACCACACCGTCCTAACCCTCACCGGCGGAACACGACGCGAAGACCTCCCCAACTACGCCTACCAACCCGAACGCATCGTCGACTCCATCGCCGACCTCCTCAAAACCATCGACCAGGCCCCCGCAACCCCCGAAGTCCCCAAAAAAACCAGCAAAACCCCAACCCCCGCCACCGCCGCATAACCCCCCATTGAAGCCCACGGATTCCATCCGTGGGTTCTCCTCCCCAAACCAGAAACCACAAACCAAAAACCAGATACCCCCACACCATGCGCACCCCCACGCCGCCCCGCCCCATGAGTAACAAGTGATCGGCCACCGGAAACCGCCCCGCAGCGCGTGCAGGTGCACCCCATGCACGGACAGGCTCACGCGCAGCTTAACGGAGCGTTCCCACCTGCCGACTCGACCGGGACCACCTGCGACAAAACAGGTGGCTTGGTGCATCCTCTACCTGTCCGGACCCGGTGCACCGCGACCCCACGCTCTCCCGCCCTCACTCGGCAGTCGCCAGCAACTTGTTTGATGTATTGCAACCCCACGCCCCGGCGCGATACCCTCGCGCCGGCGGCCTTTCACATGCCCATCGCCCCCCCATCAAAGCCCACGGATAGCATCCGTGGGTCTCTAAAGACCATCCCCGCACCCATCACGCGCGCTTCACAACCAGCGTGTCATTCTGCCCACCGAACCCGAAGCTGTTGGACAGACAAACATCAACCTTCGCATCGCGAGCCTTATGCGGCACGTTATCCATCCCCGCAAAATTCGGGTCTTGCGTATCAAGGTTGATCGTCGGCGGAACCTTCTGATCACGCAGCGCAAGAATGCAGGTGATCAACTCCACCGCGCCCGCCGCCGCGATGAGGTGGCCCATCATGCTCTTGATGCTCGACATCGGGATGTTGCCCGCGTCTTCGCCGAACACGCCGCGCACCGCTTTGGTTTCGATCGAGTCGTTCTCTTTCGTGCCCGTGCCATGCGCCGAGATGTAATCAATATCCGTCGGCTGAAGCCCCGCATCCGTCAGCGCATGCTTCATCGAAACAATCGCACCGCGGCCCTCCGGCTCAATGTCGGTAATGCGATACGCATCCGCCGAGCTGCCATAACCCACCACCTCCGCCAACGGCGTCGCGCCGCGAGCCTCGGCGTGTTCGAGCGTTTCGAGAATGAGCATGCCCGCACCTTCGCCGAGCACGAACCCGCCACGGTCGGCACTGAACGGTCGGCTGGCGGACTTGGGATCTTCGTTATACGTCGACAACGCGGTCAGGCGGTTGAAGCCCGTCACGCCGAAGGGGTGGATCATCGTGTGAGCCCCGCCGGAGATCATCACGTCCGCATCGCCTCGGCGGAGGATGCACGTCGCCTCGCCGATGGCTTGCGTCGACGCGGCGCAGGCGGTGAGGCAGTTGTACGCCGGGCCATACGCTTCAAACTCCATCGCGAGATGGGCAAGCGGCATGTTCGGCTCCTGCTCGATCTCGCGCAGTGCGGCCATGCTCCTGGTCGCACGTTTCGCCCACTTGTCCGCTTCGACAAGCTTGGTTTCGTCGTTCCAGCCGGCGACCGCCGCGGCGACATAATTGTCGAAATCCAGCGAGCCTTCGCCCGAGCCGAGGTAGATGCCCAGTCGATCGCGATCGAGCTTGTCATGCTTGTCCAGCCCGGCCGTCCGCCACGCCTGGCCCGCCGCGCCGAGAGCGAATTGCGTGTTCAGTCCGATGGTCTCGTGCACGTCGGCATGCTGCACGAACTGGCGATAGTCATAGTCCTCGCTGACCTCCGCTGCGAATGTGGTCGGGAAGGTCGAAGCGTCGAAATGCTTCGTGCGGTCAACGCCACACTCGCCGCGCAGCAGTCGCTGCCAGACGGTTTCGATCTCCCAGCCCAGCGGCGTGACCCAGCCGATGCCGGTGATGACAACGCGATGTTGATTGGTGTTGCTCATGATTCGGGGTGCTCTTTCAACAAACGGTCGAGCCGTTACTCACACGCGTCCCAACACAATTGCTGCGTTCTGCCCGCCGACGCCGGTGGCGTAGCAGAGCACGTGGCGGAGCTCGGCCTTGCTCGCCGGGGCGTTGCCGGCGTTGAGGTTGCCGATCGGCTCATCGCAATTGATCGCCGACGGCACGGTCTGCTCACGCATCGCCCGCGCCGCGAGGCAAAGGTCCAGCGCGCCCGCGCCGGCGCCTGCGTTGCCCGCGACCGGCTTGGTCGAACGGATCGGCACGTCCGACAGCCGATCGCCGAACACCGTTTCGAGTGCCGACGCCTCGGCCGAGTCCCACACCGGCGAGCCGCAGCCGAAGGGCACGATCATGTCGATTTCGTCCGCCTTGATGCCTGCCTCATTAATCGCTCGGCGGATCGCCCCGGCAATCGCTCGGCCGTCGGGGTCGGGCTTGAGGTTGCGACTGGCACGATGCACCGTCTGACTCGCACCGAAGCCGGCCACCCGCGCGTAAGGCTCGCCGTCGCCGCCGCGCTTCTCGTAGCTTTCCACCGCTTCGATCACGAGGATGCCGCCGCCCTCAGCCGCGGCGCTGCCTGCGGCGTCGGAGCTGAACGGACGTACTGCCTCGGTCGGGCGATCGTTGTCGTCGACGTTCAGTCGGCCGGTGTACTGCTGACGGAGGAAGGCCATCGGGTTGATCTTCGAGTCGGCCCCGCCGCAGAAGCACGCGTCCGCCATGCCACGCTGGATCACGCGAAGCGACTCGCCCACGCTCAGCGGGCCCGACGCTTCGTTGCAGGTAATCGTATTGCTCGGCCCCTGCGCGTCGTGAATGATCGTCACATGGCAGGCGAGCATGTTCGGCAGATACTTCAGCAACCACAACGGGGTGAGGTGAAACATGCCCTCCTTGCCCCATTTGTGAATGTCGAACCTGCCTTGCTCGTCGGTCGCTTCAGTCAACGCCGCGGCGAGCTCGTCGAGGTCCGCGGCGATCAGGCCCGCACCGATGTGCGCCCCCACGCGGGCCGGGGCGTAGGTGGGCTCGGCGTCCGGGGCCGTGCCCTTGGTCGCGAGGCCGGCGTTGCGGGCGGCGAGGTCGGCACAGGCCACGGCGATCTCGATATCGCGGGCCATGACCTTGGTCGCCTTGCGGTAGGTCTTGGGCACGAAGTCGCGGACCTTGAGGTCGCGAACCTCGCCAGCGATTCGGCTATGAAACGCGCTGGCGTCGAACGCTTCGATCGGCGCGATCGCGGATCGGCCGTCGCGCCACGCGTCCCAGTTCGCGTCGATGCCCATGCCCAGGGCGCTGACCGGGCCGAGGCCGGTGATGATGACAGGTCTGCTCATCGCGTTGGTCTGTTGCTCGTCGCCACAACGGCCTGCCGAACCCTCCGGCACGGCCGCGAGCGAGGTGAATGTCGAATAAACCGCTAGTGTAGCGGGCCGGGCGTACGAGGGCCAAAGACACTTCGAAGCCGAGCCCTGAGCGAGTCCGCGAGCGAAGGGCCGGGTCGGGCGGATTTCTAATTGCTGATTGCTAATCGCTGCCAGAATCGGCGAGGGTTCCCAAATCAGCAATCAGCAATCAGCAATCAGCAATCAGCAATTAGCGATCAGCGAGGGTCACTGGTAGTCGAACAGCGCGAGCTGCTGGGTGTTGTAGAGCTGCTTGGCTTCCCACTTGCGGTTGGGGATGAGGTCGTTGAGCAGCTTCAGCAGGGAGTTGTTGTAGTAGATGCTGAGCATCGCGCCGCCGCCGGTTTCGCGGATCATCTCGCGGGTGAGGTTGTACCAGTCGTTCTTACGGCGGAAGCCTTGTTCCTTGCCCAGCCAGTCGAGGTAGCGTTTGCGGTTGTCCCACAGTTCCCAGTAGCCGTTGGGCACGCGGACGAACATCCACTCCAGCCATTCGCGGTCGGGGAACAACTCGCGGATGGCGTCGTGCGGCGAGCCGCCGGGGATGACGCGCAGCATGGCAGCGCCGTCGAATTCGAGGAAATGCCGCCGACGCAGCTGATACCAATGCTCCGGCTTGCGGTAGCCAAGCTGTTTGCCCAGCCAGCGCATGTAGCGTTTGCGATTTTCCGGATCGTGCCAGTAGCCTTGAGGCGTCGCCCGGAAGTTCCAGTGACGCCAGCGGATGCGGGGCTTGTACTCTTCGAGCGCCGCCATGGGCGAGTTGCGGTAGTAGATTGCCAGCAGGCCCGTGCCGCCGTGATTGCGGAAGTGTTCCTGCCGGAGGCCGTACCAGTCCTCGGCGGTCTTGAAGCGAAGCTTCTGGCCCAGCCAGTCCATGTACGCCCGGCGGTTCATGGGATCGCGCCAGTAGCTCTGCGGCGTGCTGCGCAGCATCCAGGGCAGCCAGTCGACATTGGGCTTGTAGTCGCGCAGCGCGGCGAGGGGCGAGTGGTTGTAGACGGTAGCCAGCAGCCCGCCGCCGTAGTTATCGAGGAAGGCCTGGCGGGTGAGTTTGTACCAGTGATCTTTCGTGCGGTAGCTCAGGCGTTTGCCGAGCCAATTCATATATCGCACGCGATTGGCGCGCACTCGCCAAAAACCGTTTGGCACTCGGCCGTTTACCCAAACCGATTGATTCAAAGCGTTCATCCCCCCCGAAGGTCAGTCGACTCGTCCAAGGTACAAATTTCGAACCGATGTCAGCATAGCGAATTTTACGTCGCTCACCAGTCCCAGACGCCGCTTGTTTGCAGTGTGTCAGGCTTGCGACGGGTCGGCCCGCTGCGCGGTGGCGCGGATGCGTTTGACCATTTCGTGCAGGCCGTTGCGCCGGGTCGGGCTCAGGTGTTCTTCGAGGCCAAGTCGGCCGAGCAAGCCTTCGATATCGAACGCGAGGATGTCGCTGGCGCGCTGGCCGGAGTAGATTTTGGTGAGGATGGCGATCAGGCCGTTGACGATGGCGGCGTCGGCCTCGGCGAGGAAGTGGATGATGGGGGCGTCGCCTTCGGCGGGCTTTTCGATGCGGGGGACCATGTAGACGGTGGCCTGGCAGCCGTGCACGCGGTGGGCCTCGGTCTTCAGCGTCGGGTCGATCGGTTCGAGCTGCTTGCCGAGGTCGATGATGAAGCGGTAGCGGTCTTCCCAGTCTTCAAACAGGTCGAACGCTTCGGCGAGCTGCTCGGCTTCGGCGTGTTGGGTCGTATTCATGCGGACAGTTTCACGGCGCGGGTATCAGGTTGCAAGTTGGGGCGGGGCGGTGGCACTTGCAACGCGTGGGGTGGGCGTCATACAAACTCGCGGACTTTTTCCAGGCCGACGACGAGGGCGTCGATGTCAGCCTTCGTATTATAGACCGCCAGCGACGCGCGGATGGTGGCGGGGATGCCGTAGCGGTCCATCACCGGTTGGGCGCAGTGGTGGCCGGTGCGGACGGCGATGCCCTGGCGGTCGAGGATCGTGCCCGCGTCGAGCGGGTGGGCGAAGTCGAGCGTGAACGAGAGCACGGAGGCCTTTCGCTCGGCGGTGCCGATGAGTTTCAAGCCCTTGACCTGCGAGAGCTGTTCGGTGGCGTAGGTGAGCAGCTCGTGTTCCCACATGGCGATGTTCGCCAGGCCGACGGTCTGGTCGACATAGTCGATGGCGGTGGCGAGGGCGATGCCGCCGGCGATGTTGGGCGTGCCGGCTTCGAAGCGGTAGGGCGGGTCGTTGTAGACCGTGCCGTCAAAGGCGACGGATTTGATCATGTCGCCGCCGCTTTGGTAGGGGGGCATTTCTTCGAGCAGTTCGAGTCGGCCGTAGAGCGCGCCGATGCCGGTGGGGCCGTAGATCTTGTGGCCGGAGAAGGCGAGGAAGTCGCAGTCGAGCTGCTGTACGTCGACGCCGAGGTGTGGCACGGACTGCGCTGCGTCGACGAGGACTTTCGCGCCGACGGCTTTGGCTTTGCGGGTGATGGTCGCGACGGGGTTGATCGTGCCCAGGGCGTTGGACATCTGGACGATGCCCAGGAGCTTGGTTTTTTCGGTGAGCAGCTCGTCGAGCTTGTCCATGTCCAGCTGGCCGTGGTCGTCGATGGGGATGACCTTGAGCGTCGCGCCGGTCTGCTGGCAGGCGATCTGCCAGGGGACGATGTTGCTGTGGTGCTCCATGTGGGAGATGAGCACTTCATCGCCGGGGGCGAGGTTGGCTCGGCCCCAGCTTTGGGCGACGAGGTTGATCGCTTCGGTCGTGCCGCGGGTGAAGATGATCTCGCGGTCGGTGCGTGCGTTGAGAAACTGGGCGACGCGCGTGCGGGCGCCTTCGTACGCCTCGGTCGCGCGCTCGGCGAGAGCGTGGATGCCGCGATGGATGTTGGCGTTGTCTTCGCGATAGTAGCGGTCGATCGTGTCGATGACAGCTTCGGGCTTTTGGGTGGTCGCGGCGTTGTCGAGATAGACCAGCGGCTTGCCATGCACCTGCTGGTGGAGGGCGGGGAACTCGGCGCGGATGCGCTTGTGATTGAGCGCGATGGATTGTTGGGGGGTCATTTGCTGCATGTCTACCTCCCGGCATGATAGCAGCGCGCGGGGGGGTAATTCTTCAGGGGGCGTTATGGGGGAGGGGGCTGATCTCTAATTTCTAATTGCTGATTTCTGATTTCTAATTTCGAATTTCGGATTTCGGATTTTTAGAGGCCGCGCATGCGGCCTTTGCCGGCGCCTTTGGCTTTGTAGAGGTATTCGTCGGCGCGGGCGAGGAGGGTTTCGCCGTCGGGGCAGACGTCGCGTTTGAGGCCGGCGACGCCGATGGACAGGTCCGTTTCGGGGCCGTCGGGGAACATGGTGCGGGTTTGCTGGCGGAAGAGGCAGCGGACGTTTTCGGCGAACTGGCGGGCGCGGCCCGTATCGGCGACGGGGAGGAGGATGACGAACTCGTCGCCGCCGAGTCGTACAGCGAGGTCGTCGTCGCGGGTGCAGCCGGAGATGAGGCTGCCGAGGAAGACGAGCACTTCGTCGCCGGCGGCGTGGCCGAGCGTGTCGTTCAGCGGCTTGAAGTTGTCGATGTCGAGCATGATGCAGAGCAGGTCGTCGTGGTTGCTTTGTCTGGCGTGGGCGATGAGCGCGGGGAGGCTTTCATCGAGGCATCGGCGGTTGCCCAGGTCGGTGAGGGGGTCGCGCATGGCGAGGCGTTCGAGCTGGTGGGTGGCGCGTCGGGTGGCCTCGGCGGCGCGGGTTTCGAGTGTTCGGCGGAGGGAGCTGGCTTCGTTCTGGTGTCGGATGCCGTTTTCGCCGAGCTGGTGGACGGCGCGGGCGATGCGGCCGAGCTCGTCGTCGCGGTTGGTCGGGAGCTTTCGGAGTGCGGTGAGTTCGCCGGAGCGGGCGAGGCGTTCGAGTCGGCCGACGAGTCGGAGGATGGGCTGGTTGAGCCAGTGGTTGGTCAGCTCGCAGCCGAGCCACATCATCAGCGGCAGGCCGAGCAGCATGGGCCAGATGCGGTGGCCGAAGCGTGCTTCGATGGTGCCCAGCAGGAGGCCGCCGACGACGGCGATCATGACGATGGCGTAGCCCTTGCTGCGCAGGGGCGCGTTGTCCCAGGGGAAGGCAGGTCGGCTTCGAGCGGACGCGCGTGGCCGGGCGGGGGTGGAGGCGGGGGGCGTGGCCGAGGACGGTAGGGGGGCTGTGCGACTCACGTTGGGCTCATCGGCAAGGCGGTGAGGCGACTTCGCTGCGGGCAAGGGTTTTCCATGATTCGCTATGGCGTATGGACGGACCACGCGGGCGGTGCGGGTTGTAGTGGAGGGGGGGTTGAATTTCGAATTTCGGATTTCGAATTTGGGATTTTGGATTTGGAATTTTGGATTTGGTTTATGGGGGCTGGGGGGTTGGGATTTCGGGGGTGGGGTGGGGGTGGTCTACACTGCGGGGCTTATGGTTGCACTTGGTGTCATGTTCGGGTTGCTGACGGCGGTGTTGCAGTCGGTGGCTTACCTGCTTTCGCGGAACTATGGGTTGCGCGCGGGTGGGGGGATGGTGCGGCTGTTGGTGAAGTCGCATGTGATTCAGGCGGTGGTGGCGGTGCCGTTTGTGTGGTTGTTGTGGTCGAGTGAGTTGCCGCCCTGGGGGCAGTGGATTTGGCCGACGGTCGGGGTTGGGGCGTTTTATCTGGTGGGGCAGATGGGGCTGTTCCTGGCGTTGAAGCGGACGACGGCGTCGCGGGTGTCGCCGCTGCTTGGGTTGAAGGTGGCGATTCTTGCGGTGCTGACGGCGGCGTGGCTGGGCGATGATGTGTCGGCGTGGCAGTGGGCGGCGGTTGGGCTGGCGGTGGCGGCGGCGTTTGCGATCAACTACACGGGCGGGCCGCTGCCGACGGCGGCGGTGGTGACGATGCTGGTGACGTGTACGGGTTATGCGCTGTCGGACGTGTGCATACGGCTGATGATCGAGGCGATGGAGCCCTTGCCGCCGACGCACGCGGCGCTGCTGGGGGTGGTGCTGGTGTACTTCGGGTGTGGGGTGGTGCTCGCGCCGCTGCTGCCCTGGTATGGATCGCGGCGGGTTAAGCCCTGGCTGCGGGTGATGCCTTACGCGTGGACGTGGCTGATCAGCATGGCGACGCTGTTCGTGTGCTTCGCGCTGGTGGGGGTGGTGCTGGGCAATATTCTGCAGTCGACGCGAGGGGTGATTTCGATTCTGCTCGTGCCGCTGGTGGTCGGGCGGGGGTTTGTGCATGTGGAGACGCAGTTGCCGCGGGCGGTGTTCTGGCGGCGGGTGGGGGCGGCGGTGATGATGTTCGCGGCGGTGGTTTTATATCTGGCGGGGTAGCTGTCGAGCGAGGTAGAATGAGGTAATGAGCACACTTCAAACCACGCATGAAACGACGCCTGAAAGGACACCTGAAACGACGCACGAAAGCACACTGACAAGTCACATCAAACGCGGCGAACTGGTGGCGGGGATGAACTTTCACCAGCGGGTGTGGGCGATGACGGCTCGCATCCCGGCGGGGCGGGTGACGACGTATGCGGCGGTGGCGGCGGCGCTGGGCTCGCGGGGGGCGCGGGCGGTGGGGCAGGCGTTGAATCGCAACCCGTATGCGCCGGCAGTGCCTTGCCATCGCGTGGTCGGCAGCGACGGCAGGCTGACCGGCTTCGCGGGCGGCCTGGCGAAGAAGCGCGATCTGCTCGCGGAGGAGGGCGTGGGCTTCAACGCGGCGGGGCGGGTGGCGCTGGCGGATTATGCGTGGGATTTCAAGTAGGCGTTGGTCCGCGGGGTGTGGGGACGTGGGGTCGGAGATCGCGGTGCAAGCACCGCGGCTAAATGTTGGGGGCGGGGAGGGGCGTAGCCTGACAGGGGGGTCGGGGGAGATACGGTTGTCGGGGCGATGGGGATCATTTCAGGCGGTTGCGATGCATTGACACTCGAAGCGGACGGTCGGTGGGCATAGCATGACCGTTTGCGTTGTCGAGAAGGTCTGATGGCATCATTTCATGCAGGAACGCGGCGCGAGATCGCGGTGCTGGTGGCAGGCTTGCTGCTGGTGACGAGCGCGATGGCCGGCGCGGTGGTCAGTTCCTACATGCTTTGGGAAGCCAAGGAACGGGTGGAGCGTACGCATGAACTGCGGTCGGCGTTTTTACGCGTGCTGTGGCAGGCACAGGACATCGAAACCGGCCAGCGGGGTTATGTCATCACCGGTGATGATGCTTTTCTGAGGCCTTATCGTCAGGCGCGCGAACGGCTGGATGTGGAGATGGATCAATTGATGCAGTTGACCGCAGGCAACCCGACGCAGCGGGCGCGGGCGGAACGGTTGCGTTCACTTGCGGGGCAACGGTTGCAACTGGCGGAGCAGCGAATCGCGCAACGGCGGGACGGAGACATTGCGGCGGTGGCGGAGCTGGTGCAACGCGGGCAGGGCGAGGCGTTGAGCGAGCAGGTGCGGGCGGTGGTGGAAGAGGCGGACCGTGAGGCGATTGCGGCGCTGGCGGAGCGTGAGGCGCGGGCGGCGCGGCGATGGGGTTGGCTGCTGGCATCGTCGATTTTTGGCGGGGGCGTGGGCGCGTTGCTGGTGGTGGGGGCGATGATGTACGCACGGCATAGCAGGCATGCGGCGGAGTCGGCGTGGCAACAGTTTCGGTCGTTGTTCGAGGCGGCGCCGGGTGCGTACCTGGTGGTTGAGCCGACGACGTATCGGATCGTGGCGGTGAGCGATGCGTACCTGCGTGCGACGATGACGCGGCGGTCGGCGTTGCTGGGGCGAACGCTGTTTGAGGTGTTTCCGGACGACCCGGACGATCCGTCGGCGACGGGCGAGCGGAATTTGCGGGCGTCGTTGGAGCGGGTGAAGTCGACGAAGCATCCAGATGCGATGGCGGTGCAGCATTATCCGATTCCGCGGCCGACGTCGGCGGGCGGGGGATTCGAGCAGCGTTGGTGGAGTCCGCTGAACTCGCCGGTGGTCGATGGTGAGGGGAAGTTGGTTTACATCATTCATCGTGTGGAGGATGTAACGCCGTTTATTTGCGCGCGGGACAAGGATGAGCCGACTGCCGAAGCGTTTGAAGCGTTGGAAAGCCAGGCGCAGCATCTGATGGCGGGGGTGATGGCGCGGGGCCAGGCGTTGCAGGAGGCCAACGAGCAGTTGCGTGAGAGCGAGGAGCGGTTGCGTCATGCCAACCGGGAGTTGTCGGACTTTGCGACGATTGTTTCGCATGACCTGAAGTCGCCGTTGCGTGCGGTGTCGACGCTGGCGCGTTGGATGCGAAGCGACTATGGGCAGAAGCTGGACGAGGAAGGGCGGGCGCAGCTTGAGGAGATGGTGCGGGTTGTCGGCCGGATGGATCAGATGATTGACGACATCCTGGAGTACGCTCGGCTTGGTCGGACGGAGGGTCGGCCGAGGCGGGTGGCGTTGGCGGAGCTGCTGCCGACGGTGGTGTCGGATCTGAGGCCGCCTGCGGACGTGCGGGTTGAGTTTGCGTCGGACCCGCCGGTGGTTAAGGGCGATCCGGTGCGGTTGCGTCAGGTTTTTCTGAATTTGATTGGCAATGCGATCAAGCACGGTCGGCAGGCGACGGATGGCGATCGGCTGCGGGTGGAGGTGAGTTGGGAGCGGACGGAGGCGGGTTGGGAATTTTGCGTCTCGGACAACGGGCCTGGGATTGAGGCGGCGCACCATGAGCGGATATTCCGGATGTTTCAGACTTTGAAGCCGAGGGATGAGTCGGACTCGACCGGGGTGGGGCTGGCGTTGGTGAAGCGGATTGTCGAGCAGGTGGGCGGTGAGGTGTGGGTGGCGTCGGAGCCGGGTGCGGGTTGTCGGTTTCACTTTACGTGGCCTGGGGCGGTGGATTCGCCGCGATCGGGGGAAGCGGCTGTATTGGCGGATGAGGCGTTGGTGGCGGGAGAGTTACATCGGAAGCGGGGGGCGGATGCGTAATGGTTTATGGACGGATGCTGGTTGAGATGATGTGTCTGAGGTTGTTGGCGTTGCACTGGTTGCAGGATGAAACGGGATGAACTCACCGGTTCGATTGTTACATGTGGAAGATGATTCGCTGGACCGCAGGGCGTTGCGGCGGCTGGTTCGGCAGCAGGATTTGCCCTGGGAGGTGAATGAGGCGGCGACGCTGGCGGAGGCGCGTGAGCTGTTGTCGTCGGGTCGGTTTGACCTTGCGATCGTGGACTATCACTTGCCGGACGGGGATGGGACGGCGTTGTTTGGGGAGGCGGTGGGGACGCCTTTCATTTTGTTGACTGGGACGTTGGAGGAGCATCTGGCGTTGCGGGTGATGGAGCGTGGTGCGGATGATTATCTGCCGAAGGACACGGAGCAGCATTATCTGAAGGTGTTGCCGTTCGCGGTGGAGAAGACGCTTCGCCGTCAGCGGCTGCACGAGGCGGAGCAGCGGTTGACGGTTCAGCTTCGCGAGAGCGAGGAGCAGCTTCGACTGCTGGTGGAGAACGTGCGTGGCTATGCGTTATTCATGCTCGATCCGGACGGCCGTGTTGCGTCGTGGAATCGTGGGGCGGAGCAGATCAAGGGGTACACGGCGAAGGAGATTATCGGTAACCCGTTTGAGGTCTGTTATACGCCGGAGGCCGTGGCGGACGGGGTGCCGGCGCGGGCGTTGCGTGAAGCGAAGGAGCAGGGGCGGTACGTCGGCGAGAACTGGCTGGTGCGGAAGGATGGCAGCCGATTCTGGGCGAGCATTTCGGTCACGGCGGTTTACGGGGAGGCAGGGGAACTGCGCGGGTTTGTGAAGGTGACGCAGGATCTGACGGACCGCAAGCGGATGGAGGACGAGCTGCGCGAGTTGAACCGGACGCTGGAGGATCGCGTTGCGCTGCGGTCGGCGGAGGCGGAGCAGAAGACGGCGCAGCTACGTCGGCTGCATGCGGAGTTGACGTCGGCGGAGCATCGTGAGCGGAAGCACTTGGCGCGGATGCTGCATGATGGTTTGCAGCAGCTATTGGTGGCGGCGAAGCTGCGGCTGGGGGTGATCGATACGTCAAGCGGCGACTCGGATCAGCATGCGCGTGTGAAGCAAATTGATGAACTGCTGAATCAGGCGGTTGAGGCGTGTCGGTCGCTGACGGCGGAGCTGGTGCCGCCGGTGTTGTATGACCGTGGGCTGGTGGCGGGGCTGCATTGGCTTGCGCGGCATATGCGAACGCATCATGATTTCAATGTGGCGGTGCAGGCGCAGGATCAGGCGGAGCCGACGCGCGAGGACTTGCGGATCATGTTGTTCGAGGCGGCGCGTGAGCTGGTGTTCAACGCGGTGAAGCATGCGCAGGTGAGCGATGTGGAGGTGGCGTTGTCTTATGATTCGGAAAGTCGGCATACGTGTCTTGAGGTGCGGGACGAGGGGCCGGGCTTTGATCCGAGCAAGGTGGAGTTGCAGTCGACGACGGACTCGGGCTACGGGCTGTTTAATCTGCGCGAGCGGGTGCAGGCGGTGGGTGGTGTGTTGAAGATTGACAGCTCGCCGGGGCGGGGGACGCGTGTGACGGTGCGCGTGCCGTTGTCGGTGGGTGAGCGGGAGTTGGGTGAGCAGCCGAGGCTGGCGTCGGCTTCGGCGGGGTCGCGGTCGGCGTCGAACGGCGAAGCGGCGATCCGGGTGCTGCTGGCAGACGATCACAAGGCGATGCGTGACGGGATTGCGAGCCTGCTTGCAGGCGAGGCGGGGATGACGGTGGTGGGCGAGGCGGCGGATGGGAAGCAGGTGTTGGACTTGGCGCAACAGCTTCGGCCGAACGTGGTGGTGATGGACGTGACGATGCCGGAGGTGGATGGGGTGGAGGCGACGCGGCGTATTCGTCAGACGATGCCTGGCGTGGGGGTGGTGGGGTTGTCGATGCACAACGACCCGAGCGTGAGGGCGGCGATGACAGAGGCGGGAGCGTCGGTTTACCTGAGCAAGGATGGGCCGTTGGACGAGATGGTGGACGCGATTCGTGCTTGCGCGGCGTCGATTGGGTGAGGATGGGGTGGGCATGTCTTTGGCGGTTCTTTGGGCAGCCGGACGAGTGGCGGTCGCGAGCTTTGGGCGGTGCGGCTGATCCGCGGCCGGGGCAGCGCGGTGCAAGCACCGCGGCTAAATGGGCACATGAATTGAAGGAAAGCCTTGTGGTCATCGTTGGCCGGGGCGTGAGTTGACAGGCTTGCGGGGGGTAACTATTTTCCTTGTATCGTTGAGACTGTGTCTCATAATCGTGTATCAGGCGTACGCCGGGATGAGCGATTGGGTGACCTTTCGCTTGCCGTTGCCTGGCTCCATCGGCGGGGCGGGGCGGGGCGTGGGGCGTGGGGCGTGCGTGTGCAACATTTTCCCTTGAGGGAGGTTTTCGTCATGGATTGTCGTCAGATGTTGGCATGGTGTGGCAGTCGCGGCGGGGGGGCCGGGCTGGCGGCCGGGGTGGTGCTGGCGTGGGCCGGCGTGGTGATGGCGGAGGAAGAGGCGGGCGTGGATGGGCCGGCCGAGCCGACGTTGACGGTGGAGGCGACGCCGGGTGAGGCGGAGGCAGATGCCCCGCCGACGGTGAATGGTGAGGCGAATGGTCAGGCGGACGGCGAGGCGGTGGTCGAGACGGGCTCGGCGTTTCGCTTGCCGGGGCTGACGGTGATCGGCACGCGTGAGGCGGAGTTCGCGCTGCCGGGCGCGGGGTCGTTTCTCGATGTGGATGACATCCGCACGCAGAACTACGACGACATCAACCGCGTGCTCCGCAAGGTGCCCGGCGTGTACGTGCGTGAAGAGGACGGCTTCGGGTTGATGCCCAACATCAGCCTCCGCGGCGCGGACATGGGGCGAACGAGCAAGGTGACGCTGATGGAAGACGGCGTGCTGGCGGCGCCTGCGCCGTATTCAGCACCGGCGGCGTATTACAGCCCGACCGTCGGTCGAATGGAGGGCGTCGAGGTGCTCAAGGGGTCGAGCCAGGTGCGCTACGGCCCGCACACGACCGGCGGTGTGGTCAACTACCTTTCGACCAGCATCCCCAGCGAACGGCGCGGCTACACCCGCACGAGCTATGGCACGGACAACGACATCCGCGTGTTTACGCACTACGGCGACACGTTCGATACGGACATGGGCCGATTCGGCTTGCTGCTGGAGGGTTACTTCCGTTCGAACGATGGCTTTCAGCGTATTGATGCGACGCCTGACTTCCGCGACCGCGGGCGGACCGGGTTTACGAAGATCGAGCCGATGCTGAAGCTGTCGTGGGAGCCGGATGGGGATATTTATCAGCAGTTCGAGTTCAAGGCGGGCTATACCGACCTTGATGCGGACATCAGTTATCTCGGTTTGACGCGGGCGGATTTTCGCAGCGACCCGCATCGGCGTTATGCCGCGTCGCGGTTTGACCGGATTCAGACCGAGCAGTGGCGAACGCATGTGAGGCATTACATTGAGCCGAGCGAGAGCTTCAACCTGACGAGTACGGTTTATTACAACGAGTTTGACCGCAACTGGTCGAAGCTGCACGACCTGCAGGGCGCGTATACGTACGACGACGGTACGGTAGTGAACAACCCGAGCCTGGCGGCGGCGCTGGCGGGTGGGGGGACGGCCCTCGATGCCCTGCGTGGCAATGGGGCGGGCACGTTGCGGTATCGGGACAACAAGCGCAGCTATTACTCGTGGGGCGCGGAGTCGATCGGCGAGTTTCTGTTTGAGACCGGCGGACTGGATCATCGGCTGGCGGTGGGCGTGCGGTATCACGAAGACCGCGTGCGGCGGTTCCAGCATGACACGGTCTACACGCAGAACGCGGACGGCGTGTTTGTCGGCCGAGCGGCGGGCGCGCCGGGGAGCCAGGACAACCGCCG
Source organism: Phycisphaerales bacterium AB-hyl4 (assembly GCA_041821185.1). Classification (NCBI taxonomy): domain Bacteria; kingdom Pseudomonadati; phylum Planctomycetota; class Phycisphaerae; order Phycisphaerales; family Phycisphaeraceae; genus Natronomicrosphaera; species Natronomicrosphaera hydrolytica. Next base: position 24,229 of record JBGUBD010000016.1, read on the forward strand.
GGCGGACACGCAGGCGATCGCGGTGTTTGTGCAGGATGAGATGAGCTTCGGCGACTGGACGGTGACGCCGGGCATTCGGTACGAGCACTTGCGGCAGTCGTTTGAGAACTTCAACACCGGCGATAGCGGGTCGGGCAACCTCGACCTGGTCGCCGGCGGGGTTGGGGTGACGTACGACTTTACCGATGAGTGGATGGCGTTCGGCGGAGCGTATGTGGGCTTTTCGCCGCCCGAGCCGCAGTCGCGAATCACGCAGGGCGTCAAGGAAGAGACGAGCCTGGGGACGGAACTGGGCTTGCGATATCAGCACGACAGCGGCGCGTTTCGCGCTCAGAGCACGTACTTCTTTACGCAGTTCGATGATCTGCTGGTGCGGGACTATGTCGGGGCCGGCGGCGGCGCGGGCGATGAGTCGGTCGGGCGCATCCGCACGCATGGCATTGAGTTGTCACTGGAGTATGACGCGGGCATCGCCAACGGCTGGGGCTTCCGCAACCCGTACTACGTGGCGGCGACGTGGACGCGAGCCCGGCTGGCGAGCGATACGGGGTCGGCGAATCCGGAGTCGATCTTCAGCGGCGGGCAGCGCGGCAATCGCGTGCCTTACGTGCCGGAGTGGGCGATCACGCTGGGCACGGGGATCGAGTTCGAGAAGTTCGGCTTCTTCATCAATGGCATCTATGTGGACGAAACGTACACCACGGCGAGCAACACGCGACAGCAGGTGAATGTCGACGGCGAGCCGGACGCACGGTTCGGCACGACGGATTCGCATTTCCTGCTGGACCTGTCGGCTCACTACTGGGTGACGGAGAACGCGAAGCTGTTCGCAGGCGTGCAGAACGCGCTGGACCGCGAGTATGTGGCGTCGCGTCATCCGCATGGCGCTCGGTCTGGCGCGGCGATGTTCGCCTACATGGGTGTCGAGGTGAACTGGTGACACGACGTCAATACTGGCATGGAAGGCGGGGCGGTGCGGCCGGGCTGGGGCGGTGTGCTGCTGTGGTGCTCGGGTTGAGCCTGGCGTGGCAGCCGATGGCGGTTGCGATGGCGGACGATGCGGACGCGGTGGCGCGACGGATTGCCGAGCGGGTCGCCGAGCTTGAGTCGCTGCGAGCCGAGGCGCGGGCGGAGCGGTCGCAGCGGGCGGGCGAACGCGACGCGCTGGCGGAGCAGGTCGACCGGTTGCAACATGATCTGCGGACGGCCGAGGCGGAAGTGGGCGAGCTGAATGATGAGCTTGAGCAGTTGCGCGAGCAGCGGGTCGGAGTGGATGACGAACGCGCGGCGCTGGCGGATGCGCTGGATACGCTTACCGGGACGGTGAGCGCGTCGGCGTCGGCGTTGGAGGCGGCGATCGCGAACGGCGTGCCGAGCGGTCGTGAGCCGAGGCGGGCAGCGGTGCAGCGGGTCAGTGAAGCGCTGGGTGATGTGGATGCGAGCGCGACGCAGCGGATCGACGCGCTGGCGACGTTTGTCGACTTCGCAAGCGAAGAGCTGCAACGGGTGGACCAGCGCGAGCTGCGCAACGAGCGGGTCGCGGTGGGGGATCGGCAAATGCATGCGTTTATCTATCGGCTGGGCCTGGTGACGGAAGGGTTCGTCAGCGAGGACGGCTCGGCGGTGGGCGTGTTCGACCCAGGCGCGGGCGACTGGCGGCTCGATGTGTCTGGCGAGGCGGAGCGGTTGCAGGCGGTGATCGACACGATGCGCGAACGGCAGCCGCCTGCGATCCTCGCGGTGCCGATCATCGCGGACCTTGAAACGGAACAGGCAGGTGACTCTTGATCGGCTTGCGTGGCGATGTGCGTGGCGGAGCGTGGCGGTCGGCGGTGCTGATATGCGCGGCGGCGGGGTGGCTGCTGTGCGGTGCGGCGACGGCGATCGCGGCGGATGCGGACACGTTGCGGAACAGGCTTGCGGCGATTGAAGCGGAGATCGAATCGCTTGAGCAGCAGCGCGATGAGGCAGCGCAGACGTGGGAGCGCGACCAGTCGGCGTTGCAGTCGCAGCGGCGAGAGCTGGCGGCGCGGTTGCTCGATGCGAGCTTCGACCGCGTGCAGCTTGAGCAGTCGCGCGGCAGGGTCGAGCGCGAGCTGCGGCAGGGTCGCGACGAGGTGGCGACGCTGGCGGACGGGCTTGAGGGCCTGATGCGTCGGCTGACCGGGGTGGCGGAGCGGATTGATCTGCATTTGGCCGAGTCGCCGGACCGCGAGACGTTCGAGGCGACGTCGGCGGATGATATTCGATTGCTGAACGAAGGCGACTGGCGCGAGCGGGCAGAGCGCGCGTCGCGATGGGTGACGCGGTTCGAGCAGTTGCATCGGCGAGCGGGGCAGGTGCGGGTGACGCGAACCGAAGTGCACACCGCGGACGGCTCGCGCGAGGCGGTTGAACTGCTGAGCGTGGGGCGGGTGGCGTATGCGTATCGCACGGTGGATGGCGGTCGGCTGGGCATGGCGGTGGCGAGCCCGGCTGAGGCGACGGGCTACCGGTGGGTCGAGTCGATCCATCGGAACCGCAAACGGCAGCTCGCGGCGGTGTTTGATGATGCGGCGGCGGGCGGCTCAGCGGGCGCAGCGGTGGCCGGCGCGGTGCATCGGCTGCCGATGGATGTGACCGGGCAGGTGCGGGCCGAGACGGCGTTACAGGAGACGGGGCTGCAGGCGACGGTGCTCGCGGGCGGGCTGGTGATGATCCCGCTGGGGCTGGTGGCGTTGCTGGCGGTGTTGTTGATCGTCGAGCGATGGTTCACCTTGCATCGCGCGGGCCGAGGCGGCGACGGGCTGGCGGCGGCGGTGTTCGAGGCGTACGAGCGCGGCGATGCTGACGCGGCGGTGCGGCGATGCCAAGCGAGCGACGGCGTGGTGGCGCGGGTGCTGCTTGCGTGTCTGAGTCGGCGCGAGCAGGGGCAGCATGCGATGGAGGATGGCATACAGGCGCAGTTGCTGCACGAAGCGCCGCGGCTGGAGCGGTTTCTCGCGGGCATTGCGGTGCTGGGTGCGGTGTCGCCGTTGCTGGGATTGCTGGGCACGGTGACGGGGATCATTCAGACGTTCGAGGTGATTACGACGTTTGGCAATGTGCAGCCGGGCGCGATGGCGGGCGGGATTTCGGAAGCGTTGATCACGACGGCGGCGGGGCTGGTGATTGCGATTCCGATTCTGCTGTTGCACAGCGCGCTCAGTGGCAAGTCGGACCGGATCATCAGTGATGCGGAGAAACATGCCGCGACGATGTTGAACCTTTCGCAGGCGCGCAGCGGCGAAGTCGCGGGTGCGGTGGCGGTTGAGGCGGCGTCGAAGGTGAAGGTGGAACCGAAGTCGAAGCCGAAGGCGGCGCAGGAACAGGGCAGCGAAGCGTGACGAGCGTGCTTGTTCAAGGCGGCTGGGTGATGGTGGCGATTGTGGCGTTGTCGCTGATCGCGTGGGCGGTGATGGCGTGGAAGTGGTTGACGTTGCGCGACGAGTCGCCGGGCGATCTGGATTGGGCGGAGCAGGCGGTGGCGCTGGCGCGTCGGAACGAGTCGGCGAAGGCGAGCCTGCTTTGTGACGAACGGTCGGGTTGTCTGGCGCGGGTAATGCGGTCGGCGCTCACGATACGCGAGCCGAGCAGGGCGTACTTTGAGAAGTATCTTCAGCCGTTGCTGGACAGCGAGTCGGTGCGGATTCATCGGGGGTTGATGTTCGTGCAGACGCTGGGGGCGGTCGCGCCGCTGCTGGGTTTGCTGGGCACGGTGATCGGGATGGTGCGAACGTTCGCGTCGGTGACGGCGACAGGCATGCCGGAGACCGAGGGCATGGCGGCGGGCGTGTCGCAGGCGCTGGTGACGACGCAGGCGGGGCTGGTGGTGGGGTTGGCGATCATGCTGGTGCATGGCTACCTGGCGTCGCGGGCGCGGCGGTGCATCGACACGGCGGAACTGTATGCGAAGAAGGTGGAGACGGCGGTGCTGCATGATTAGCGGGTTTGATGTGGGTTTGCGTTCGGTTTTTGAAGTGTGAAGGGTGTTGCCATGTTTCAATCGATGACGAGACAGAAGCGGCGGTCGCGGGCGTTGCCTGCGATCAATATTGCGCCGTTGATTGACATGGTTTTCATTTTGTTGATTTTCTTTCTGGTGACGACGACGTTCGTGCGTGATCGGGGGGTGGAGATCACTCGGCCGGAGGCGAGTGTGACGCGGGTGGTGGAGCCGATGGCGATGCGGGTGAGCGTGACGGCGAGCGGGGCGATTTATGCAGACGGTCGCGAGGTGGATGTGAATCAGTTGCGTGATCGGGTGGCGGTGTTTGGTCGTCAGAGCGATCGGCCGAGCGTTGTGATCGTGCCGGACGAGCAGACGCCTTCGGGTCGGTTGGTGGAGGTGCTGGACACGGTGCGAGCGGCGGGGGTGGACGATGTGGCGGTGGCGACGCGGGAGCGACGCGGACGATGAGCGACAGTCGGTGGACATCGCGGACCGTTCGGCGGGTGTTGTTCGCGGGTGGTGCGACGGTGGTGGTTAATGCGCTGTTGTTGTTGAGCCTGGAGTTGATCAATCGGCCGACGCCTGCGGTGGTGGAGGAAGGGGCGTTGTCGCGTGTGCGGTTGGCGGCGTTGCCTGAGCCGGTGGTGGAGGCGGAAGAGCCGGAGGATGAGCCGGAGCCGATGGAGGATGAGGTGTTTGAGGAGCCGACGGTTGATGTGGACTTGCCGCAGCCGACGGTTGAGCCGTTGGACTTGCCGACGCCGTCGCTGGATGTGACGGTGCGTGTGCCGCCGAGCGTTGTGCGGGATGTGCCGACGTCGGTGGATGCGACGGAGGTTGTGCCGCGGCCGAGCGAGCCTGCGGCGGCGCGGCGGGGGCCGATGCGTGAGGGGGAGGTGGATGTCGGGCCGAGGCCGATCCGCAATCCGCAGCCGCCTTACCCGCCGGCGGCGCAGCGGCGTGGGGTGGAGGGGTATGTGGTGGCCCAACTGCTTGTTGATACGAGCGGGCAGGTGCGTGAGGTGCGGGTGACGGATCGACGGGGGCCGCCTTCGTTTGAGCGGGCGGTGATGGAGACGTTGCAGGGCGAGTGGTCGTTTGAGCCTGGCGAGCATGAGGGGCGGGCGGTGGCGACGTGGACGAGTGTGCGGATTGATTTCAGGATCCAATGATGAGCAGTAACTGGTCGGTCGTTGTCGTGGCGGTGGGTGTGATGTGGGTCGCGTGCGCGGGCTCGGCGGCGGCGGACGAGTCGGTGGAAGCACGGCTACACGAAGCGCGGCAGTTGTACGCCGACGGTGCGTATGCTGATGCGGCGGCGGCGCTGTCGGCGATTGTGGAAGAGCGGCCTGATGTGGCGGCGGCGCATCTGTTCAAGGGGCATGCGTTGTATGCGCTGGAGCGGTTTGATGAGGCTCGCGGGGCGTATGCGCGGGCGATCGAAGCGGGTCGGCTGGATGCGGCGATGCTGGGGCGGCTGGCGCAGATCGAGCAGCGGGCGGATCGGCGAGGGTCGGCGTTGTCGGCGTTGCGGTTGTTGCTGCTGGTGACGCCGGGCGAGCATGATCTGCACCTGGCGGTGGCGGAGGCGTCGGCGGCGGCGGGGTTGCCGGGTGAGGCGGCGCAGTTGTACGAGCAGGTGATTCGCGCTCGGCCGAGCGATGCGGGGGGGCATTTGCGGCTGGCGAACCTGCACCTTAGCCGTGACCGCTGGCGTGAGGCGATCGGGCCGATGACGCTGGCGTATCACCTGGGTGAGGCGGCGGGCGAGCGGGCGCGGACGTTGGGCGATCTGCATATGCGGGCCGACCAGCCGACCGCTGCGGCGGCGTGGTACGAGCGGGCGATTGATGATGGGCTGGACACGTCGGCGATGCAGTTGCGGCTGGCGCAGGCGTGGCTTGCACACGGCGACCGCGAGGCGGCGCGGGCGGCGGCGACGCGGGCGGCGGAGGCCGACGACACGTCGGCAGATGGCGGGCGGGCGCTGCTGCTGCTGGGGCAGCTGGCTCGCGAGGCGGGTGAGATTGACGAGGCGGTGCGGTACTGGCAGCGGGCGGCGGAGCGGGCCGACGTGCCAAGGCAGGTGCATGTTTACCTGGGCACACTGACGTATGAGCGGGAGCGGTTCGGCGAGGCGGCGGCGCATCTGGCGGCGGCGCGGGCAGCGGGGGATGTTGAGCCGACGACGCTGCGCTTGCTGGTGCTCAGCTATGCCGGGCAAGGTGAACGCGAGCGGGCGCGGGAGATGTTGCAGGTGTATGTCGAGCGCTACGGGATGGACGAGGCGGCGGCGGGGATGGTGCGGCGGCTGCTTCGCATACCGTGAGCGCTTATACTATCGACATGCGGCAGTACCTCGACCTGATGCAGCACATCCTCGACCACGGCGTCAAGAAAGACGACCGCACGGGCACGGGCACGCTCAGCGTGTTCGGCTATCAGATGCGGTTCAACCTCGACCCGGCGGCGGAAGGCGGCGGCTTCCCGATGGTGACGACAAAGAAGCTGCACCTGCGGTCGATCATTCATGAGCTGCTCTGGTTTCTTCAGGGCGAGACGAACATCGCTTACCTCAAGCAGAACAAGGTGAGCATCTGGGACGAGTGGGCCGACGACTCTGGCGAACTCGGGCCGGTGTATGGGTATCAGTGGCGACACTGGCCGCGGCCGGACGGCACGCAGGTTGATCAGATCACCGAGGTGGTCGAAGCGATCAAGAGCAACCCTGACTCGCGTCGGCTGATCGTCAGCGCGTGGAACGTGGGGCAGGTGGATCAGATGGCGCTGCCGCCTTGCCATCTGATGTTTCAGTTTTACGTCGCGGAGGGGAAGCTGAGTTGTCAGATGTATCAGCGCAGTGCCGACGTGTTCCTCGGCGTGCCGTTTAACATTGCCAGCTATGCGCTGTTGACGTTGATGATGGCGCAGGTGACGGGGCTGAAGCCGGGCGAGTTTGTGCACACGTTCGGCGATGCGCACCTTTACCTTAATCATCTCGACCAGGCCCGCGAGCAGTTGTCGCGCGACCCCCGGCCGCTGCCGACGATGAAGCTCAACGCGAATGTGAAGTCGATCTTTGATTTCACGTTCGACGACTTCACGCTGGAAAACTACGACCCGCATCCGCATATCAAGGCGCCGGTGGCGGTGTGAGATTGGTTTGGAATTTCGGATTTGGAATTTCGGATTTCGGATTTGGGGAAAGGTGAGCGACGCGGTGACGGGCAAATCCGACATTCGAAATTCGAAATCCGAAATTTCTCTCATCGTCGCGATGGCGGAGAATCGGGTCATCGGCCGGGATGGCGATCTGCCCTGGCGATTGCCGGCGGACCTGGCGCACTTCAAACGGCTGACGACCGGACACACCATCGTCATGGGGCGGAAGACGTTCGAGTCCATCGGTCGGCCGCTGCCGAATCGGCGGAGCATCGTGCTCACACGCGATCCGCAATGGGCTCACGAGGGTGTCGAAGTGGTGCACGACTGGGACGCGTTGCAGGCGAAGGTCGCGGGCGAGGGTGAGGTGTTTGTCATCGGCGGCGAGGTGGTGTTTGGCCTGGCGCTGCCGTGGGCGGATCGGGTGTACCTCACGCTGGTGCACGCGACGGTGGCGGGTGACACGTTCTTTCCCGAGTTGCCGAGCGAGGCGTGGCAGTTGTCGGCCGACGAGCGTCGCCCGGCCGACGAACGCAACAAGTATGCGATGAGCTTTCAGCAGTACGATCGACGTTGAAACTTCATGCGGTCGCTGATGCGCCGATGATCATGTTGTCGATCAGGCGAACCTCGTCGAGGCGGGCGGCGATCAGCGCGGCGACGCCGTGGGTCAACGATGGCTCTACGCAGTCGAGCCTGGCGAGCGTCTGCGGGTGGCGGAGCACGGCGTAGTCCACATCAAAATGATGCGCTTCGAGCGTCTGCTGCATCGCCCGCTCGACGGCGGCGGGATCGGTTTCGCCATCGTCTTCGATCATCCGCTTCGCTTGCAGCAGCGCCTTGTACGCGCCGACCGCATGGCGGCGGTCGTCGGCGGAGAGGTAGCGGTTTCGACTGGACATCGCCAGGCCGTCGTCTTCGCGCATCGTCGGCATGCCCACGACCCGCACGGGCATGAGCAGGTCGGCGACCATCGCCTGGATGACCTTGAGTTGCTGGTAATCCTTCTGGCCGAACACTGCGATGTCGGGCTGAATGACGTTGAAAAACTTCATCACCACCCGGCAGACGCCCGCGAAATGGCTCGGCCGAAACGCGCCCTCCAGATCGCTGGTCAGCTCCGGCACGTCGACCTGCACATCCGGCGCGGCGGGGGGGTACATCTGATCCACCGACGGCGCGAACACGCCGGCAGCGCCGGCAGCCTGGCAGCGTTCGAGGTCCACTTCGAGCGTTCGCGGGTAGCGGTCGAAGTCTTCGCCGGGCCCGAACTGTGTCGGGTTGACGAAGATGCTCACCAGCACATGGTCCGCCAACGATCGGCCGTGCTCGATCAACTTCAAGTGGCCTGCGTGCAGCGCGCCCATCGTGGGCACAAGCGCGACCGTTCCCGTCAGTGCGTTGCGATGTTTACGTGCGTCGGCAGTCGAGTGTGTCAGTTGCATGCGAAGAGCAAATCGGAAATTGGCAATTGGAAAAACAAAAACGCGTTCACCCCGGAAACGGAATCGTATGGCCGGCCATGCGATGATACATCTCCAGCGTGCCCGCGATGGCTTGCGAGGCGGTGCGGTGCTCGCCGATCCACGACCGCGCCCGCTGGCCGAGCGATTCGGCTTCCTGCGGCTGCTCGATCATGGCGTTGATGCGCTCAGCCCAGTCCGGCCCGCTGGCGGACGACATCACGAACGCCGACTCATCCGCCACCAGGTAGTCCAGCCACGGGTCTTCATGCGCCAGCACGGGCACGGCGTGGGCCATCGCCTGCAACGTCAGCCCTCGCGACAGGCCCAGCGGCTGCGGATGCAACAGCATGTCCGCCCGCACGAGCAGTTCGCGATGCCCCAGCCGACGCGGGATCATCGACAGGTTCGACATCAGGTTGTGATGCCGGGCCGCCTTCCAGATCTGATGCTGGTCGGAGCCTTGCCCGTCGAAGAAAAACTGCGTTCGCGGGTGTCGGCGGATGACTTCGCCCAGGCCTTCGAGCATGGCGTGATAGCGGTGGTCCAGCCGACCGTTGCCGCTGATGACGGCGCAGGCCTCGTCGTCGCTTTGGCGCACGCGGACGGGCTCGCCCACGTGGGCTCCGGGCGGCACGCAGGCGACCGTGTGATCTTCGGTGAGGCGTTCGCGGATGGCTTGGGCGATGGGTTCGGTGGTGGCGATGAAGGCGGTCTGCTTCGCAGGCAGCAGGGCGGTCACGCGGTCGAGTCGGCGAAGGTCGATGTGCGAGTTGGCCTGGAAGATGACGGGCAGCTCGAGCTTCCGCGCCAGCAGGGCTGCGCCCAGCCACAGTCGGCCGTCCATCGCGTGCAGCAGATCCACCCCCAACTCGGCGAGCTTCGTATCCATCCGCCACAGCCGATAGACGTTGACCGCCCACCACTTCGACTCCGGCCAGAGCACGCGTTCACCGAAGACGATCGACTCCTCCAGCGGCAGGTGTTGCGGCACGACCTGCGCAACCCGCACCTGCTCGTCGATCAGGCCGACGACCAGTTGCTGAAAGCTGGCGAGTTCTTCATCCAGCCAGGCGACGTTGGCAAGCAATGCCACATGCATCCGTTCATGCTACGCCATTCCCGCGATGGGTGAAACACGATTCGTTTTACTGTGATCGGCCATGAGCCTCGAACGTCGTGGGCAATAGCCCTCCGTGGAAGCGGAGGGTTAGCGTCGTGTGGACCAAACCCCACGCTCCCGCGTGGGGCTATGGGGGGAACAACCTCTGCCCGACGCCATAAAAAACGGCGGACGACGCGTACGTCGTCCGCCGGGGGTGGTGGTTCGGTTGTGAGCTCTCGGGCCGAGGCGGGCGGTCAGTCTTCGTCGTCCGCGGCGGTCTTGACGTTTTCCAGCGTGTCGACCGACTGTCGGCCGGCGTAGCCCGCGTCGGTCTCATGCCAGTAGCCTACCTCCGGCTCGCCCGGATGCCAGCATAGTTGCACTTCCCGACCGTCGTGCACCGCGGGGAAGTCGATCAGCCCCTTCTCGAAATCCTTCAACTCGACGCCCACGGCGTGCAGCTCGTCGACCAGCGCGCTGAGCCGATCCATCGCCGTCTCATATCGGGCCTCGGCCGTCTCGCTGTCGCCGCCGGTGTCGGCCGCCTGCTCCACCTCGCGGCGGAGGTCGACGATTCGGCTGTAAACCTCGGCAACGTCTTTCACAATACGCTGCACGTAGGGCAACGCGCGGTTCGCCTCCTCGACCGAGAAGTAGCGCTTATCGGGGAACGGGTCGTGGTGAGTCGTCGTCATAAAAGCATTTTCAGCGGACATCGTTGGGCCTCGCAGGGTTTGAGACTGGATTGTCTACAAAAGCGGTCATAAGTAACGTACCGCCCGGCTTCCTTGTCTTCCTCCAAGGCCAGCTCACGCCTGCCTTTGAGGCTTGCCCCAAGACACGATAGGCTCGCGCCTCGGAGGATGGCGAGGCCGACGGATCACAAATCCGTTACACGTCCTATCGGCTTACCGGTCGATCCGCTTTGAAAAGCGATGCCGCCATCCTCCGGGCACGACCTGATAAGCTTTTGGGCATGAGCCCTCAGCCACCTGAACAACTCGCCAACCCGCCAGAAGATTCCCGCCAACCGCGTCCGCCAGCCGACGCCGATCGGCAGGCGGAGGTCATCATCGTCGGGGCCGGGCCGATCGGCCTGGAGCTGGCCGTCGTCCTCAAACACATGGGCGTCGACTACCTCCACCTCGACGCTGGACAGGTCGGCCAGACCGTCACCCGGTACCCCCAGCAGACCCGCTTCTTCTCCAGCCCGGAACGCATCGCCATCGCAGGCGTCCCCCTTACCCTGTCCGACCACAATCGCGCCAGCCGAGAGCAATATCTCGCGTACCTCCGCAGCGTGGTTCAGCAGTTCGACCTCAAGGTCAACACCTTCGAGCGCGTGACCGACATCAAGCAAAGCGACGGCGAATACCGCTTCACGCTCCACACCGACCGCCGGGGCACGCCTCACACATATCAGGCGAAACACCTCGTGCTGGCTGTCGGCGATATGCACGGCCCGCGCAAGATCAACGTGCCCGGCGAAGATCTGCCCCATGTCAGCCACTACTTCGACGAGCCGCATCGCTACTTCAACCAGCGGCTGCTCATCGTCGGCGGGCGCAACTCGGCGGTCGAAACCGCGCTGCGCTGCTATCACGCCGGTGCTCAGGTGAGCCTCAGCTATCGCTGGGGCGGGTTTGACGAACGACTGGTCAAGTATGGCATCCTGCCGGAGATCAAAGCGCTCATCGAGCATGAGCGCGTGAAGTTTTACCCCTACACGCTCGTCCGCGAGATCACCGCGGAGCACGTCGTGCTGGAAGACTCCGGCCTGCGCGGGCAGGACGCCGGGCCGGGCGTGACGGACCTTGCCACGACGCCCGCCGAGGCCAGCGGCGAGTTGACGCACGTGCCCGCTGACTTTGTGTTGCTGCTGACCGGCTATGTGATGAACACCGAGTTGTTCGCGATGGCGGGTGTGGAGCTGGTGGGTGAGAACTGTTCGCCGAAGCATGACCTGTCGACGATGGAGACGAACGTGCCGGGCCTGTATGTCGCAGGCACGGCCGCGGCGGGCACGCAAGTGCGGTTCCGGTTGTTCATTGAGAACTGTCACCCGCACGTGGCGAAGATCGCCCGCAATATCACGGGCCAACAGCCGCCGATGCACCTGATCAACCAGGCGGCGAAGCAGTTCGCGTTGCCGGAGAGTTAAGGGCGATTTAGCCGCGAAGCGCAGCGGAGTTCGGGTCGGCGTCGCCACAGCAGCGTGATGCCACTGAGACCTAGCAAGGCGAGCGAGCCGGGTTCCGGAACGATGCTGATCGCATCGAAGGCGATAAAGGCGTCTCGTTGGCGGGCGCGGGCAAAGATGAAGTCGATGTAATGCACGTTCTCAAAGTCCGCGTCGAAGCTGGAGAACGGGAGAATCAGGTCGAACGCACCGTCGTTGCCTGGCACTTCAAATGGAACGGCACTGGCGCCGTCCTCGTCAGCGACGCGAATCATGTCGTGAAGCGGCGAGAGATTTTCATTTTCGAAATTCGTGCGGATGTTATGAATTTTGATCGCGTTGCCGTGCTGTGTGGCATCAAAGTTCAGTGGCGTGTCTTCAGAACCGTACCGAACGATGAAATAGGTGATTGGTCGGTCATCCCCGTCGACTGTGGCGCTAGTGACACGCAGGCGACCATCGATAGCATCCGGATGAATAGTCAATGTCGTAGGCGTTACGACCGAATCGCTTGTGACCGTCGCCACGAACAACTCGCGCGTACCAGCAACGACGTGATTGGGGTCGAGCCCGGTTTGCGTTTCGCTGACTCCGCCGCCAAGGTTCGAGCCTTCGCTGCCAAGGGTAATGGGGCCCTGCGTGAAGTCGTCGATCATCAACGCATACGCAGGGTTATGCGATGTAGCCAAGGCAATCAGGCCCGCAGCGACCAGGCACTTCCATTCTTGCATGCTCATCACAGGTTCCCCTTCTGTTTGAAGTCAGCGATTGCATCCCGGTGTCACAATGCCTGCGACTTGCAACTCGTGCCCGAAGCGTATTCGGCAGAGGCGGCGATGACGCATGGCTGAACGATTGTCTATATCGATTCAATGTAGCCTCCATAATCGCCAGCGGCAAGAGGGGGATCATATTCAACCGGGCGGCTGAACGGCATCCACAAACAAAAGAAGCCCACGGCGTGACGCCGTGGGCTTCGGGTGGTTTAACACGAATTGTTGTTCGAATCAGTAGCGGTAGTGCTCAGGCTTGTACGGGCCTTCGATCGGCACGCCGATGTAGTCGGCCTGTTCCTTGGTGAGCTTCGTCAGCTTCACGCCAAGGTGATCCAGGTGCAGGCGAGCGACTTCCTCGTCGAGCTTCTTCGGCAGCATGTAGACCTTCTTCTCGTAGGCGCTGCGGTTCTGCGCCAGCTCGATCTGGGCCATCGTCTGGTTGGTGAAGCTGGCAGACATCACGAAGCTCGGGTGGCCGGTGGCGCAACCGAGGTTGAGCAGTCGGCCTTCGGCGAGCACCATGACGCTGTGGCCGTCGGGGAAGATGAACTCGTCATACTGCGGCTTGATGTTCCGCCGTTTGATGCCGGGGATCTTCTCCAGGCCGGCCATGTCGATTTCGTTATCGAAGTGGCCGATGTTGCCCACCAGAGCGCGGTGCTTCATCTTCGACATATGCTCAGCGGTGATGATGTCGAAGTTGCCGGTCGTGGTGATGAAGATGTCCGCTTCGCCGATCACGTCTTCCAGGGGCTTGACTTCGAAGCCTTCCATCGCGGCCTGGAGGGCGCAGATCGGGTCGATCTCAGTGATGATGACGCGGCAGCCCTGGCCCTTGAAGGCTTGGGCGCTGCCCTTGCCGACTTCGCCGTAGCCACAGACGACGGCGGTCTTGCCGCCGATCATGACGTCGGACGCGCGGTTCAGGCCGTCGATCAGCGAGTGTCGGCAGCCGTAGCTGTTGTCGAACTTGCTCTTGGTGACCGAGTCGTTGACGTTGATGGCGGGGAACAGCAGCGTGCCGGCCTTTTCCATCTCGTAGAGGCGATGCACGCCGGTCGTGGTTTCTTCCGACACGCCGGCACAGTCGGCGGCGAGCTTCTGCCAGTAGTCCTTGCTGTCCTTCTGGATCTCGGCGAGCAGCTGGAGCACAACCTTGAACTCGGCGTTGTTAGTCGTGTCCGGGCTGGGGACCTTGCCGGCCTTTTCGAATTCGACGCCCTTGTGGATCAGCAGCGTCGCGTCGCCGCCGTCGTCGACGATCTGCGTCGGGCCGTTGCCGTTGCCGAAGTCCAGCGCCTGCTGCGTGCACCACCAGTATTCTTCAAGCGTTTCACCCTTCCAGGCGTACACGGGCACACCCTTGGGGTCGTCCGGCGTGCCGTCTTTGCCGACGACGACCGCGGCGGCGGCGTGGTCCTGCGTGCTGAAAATGTTGCAGCTGACCCAGCGCACATCCGCGCCGAGGTCCGCCAGCGTTTCGATCAGCACAGCCGTCTGGATCGTCATGTGCAGCGAGCCCATGACGCGCTCGCCCTTGAGCGGCTGATCCTTGGCGTATCGCTTGCGGACCGACATCAGGCCTGGCATTTCATGCTCGGCCAGTTCGATCTCCTTACGGCCCCACTCGGCCAGGCCGAGGTCCGCGACCTTGTAGTCAAGGCCAGTTTTCGTCTTCGTCGGTGTCATCGTCGCAGTCGTCATACTAAAAAGCTCCGTCAGGGTTAATCAGTTCAAAAGTTTCTAAAAGTTACGTTTTACTTACACATTTCGGGCCAACCACCTAAACGGCTGGCCGCCAATCAACATCCATCATCCACATCCTGCCTGATCCCAAAAACTCACTTCTTCCTCGCCCGTCCCACAAGCAGCGCCGGCCCACGTGCCCGCTCCTCCGGGGGCACCGGCCAGCTCTGCGCCTTCTCAAACCCCGCCTCCGTCAGCAACTGGTTCAAGCCCTCCGGCTCGAAGCCCATCGACTGCTGACCCATCTGCCGACGAAAGTCTTCCCGGTCGTGCTTCAGCAGATCGACCACCACCGCCACGCCGCCCGGCTTTAAAATGCGGTGCATCTCCTGCACCACACGAATCGGCTCGGGCACGTACGTCAACACGAGCGCCTGGATCGCCGCGTCGCAGGTCCCGTCATCGATCGGTACGGCTTCAACGTCGCCTTGCCGAAGCTCGACATTGTCAACCGCCGCGGTCCGCTGCCGAGCCGCGTCGAGCATGGCTGGCGAGTTGTCCACGCCGATGACCTTGCCCACAAACCGGGCCAGGTCCGCCGACAGCGAGCCCGTCCCGCAGCCCAGGTCCGCCACGACCAGCTCGCCCGGCAGCAGGGCGAGCAAGGATTCGCGACTGAACGCCGAGCCATAGAGTTCATTGCGAAGGCGGTCCCACTCGCCCGCCGCTCCCGCGAAAAAGGCTTGTGAGTCGTCGCGCTTCCGCCGCAGCCGTTCCGCGAGGCGAAGCTGGTCCTGCTCCGTGGCGGACCATTCGCTGCTCTGCTCGCGGGCGAGCAGCCAGAGTTTTCGCTGCGAGGGGGCCAACTCGTCCAGCACCATGCGGTAGCGGTTGGTCGTGCCCTGTCTTCGCGAAACGAGCCAACCCTCGTCACTGAGCAACTTTAGGTGTCGGCTAACCGTCGACTGGGGCATCTGCACCACGTCGCAGAGGTCGGAGACGCCGAGCTCATGCTGTTCGAGCAGCCGAAGCAGCCGTAGGCGGGTGGGCTCGGCCAGGCTGCCCATCCAGCGGAGCAGGGCGTCAGGTTGGGCGGGGGCGCTAATCATCACTTTATCCGGATGAATAGTAAGCTATCCCGCCCGGCAATTCAAGCGTTGCCTGAAACAGGGCAGGGCCATCGGATCGAATCGCTCATTACGCCAAGACGCAGAGTCGCCAAGACGCCAAGGAAATCAATAAAGATGATTTGCCAGAGCGTAGGGCAGGGCAAGCCCTGCCCTACGCGCAGATACGACGCCCGCCCCAAGCCCCACGCCCCCAAGCCTCAAGCCCTCAAGCCCTCAAGCCCCACGCCCCCTGTAGTCGTCCACGCCGGCCTCTGATACACTCTGAGTCTCACCCACGGAAGCATGGAGGCGTCCGGCATGACCAGTTCGTACAAAATTGCACTTCTCGCTGCCGGACTCTTGTGTGTCCTGGTGGTTGGCTATTACCTCGTGCCGGATCGCACTGACGACGACAACGGCGAGCCGACTGCCGCCGAGTCCTCGGCCGACGACGCCGGGGCGGATCGTCCTGCGTCGCTGGTTCGGCGGGGGTCGGACAGCGCGGGCAATCAGCCCGGCCGACGGTCTGCCGAGCCGGTGGATGCGACGCCGACGTTTGAAGATCCGGCGCCCGACACATCGGCGGACGATGACGACCCCGGCCTGCCACCGAGTGAAGACCCGGGCATGACGCCCTCGGCCAACGACCAGCCGGTGATCCCCGTCGGTCGTAATGGCGATTCGATGCGGTCGAATTTGTTCGAGTCGCTCGACGTGGCCGACGCTGCGGATGAGCCGGGCGGGACCGAGCGGTCGACTGCCGAGCGTGAACCGGAATCAGAACCGGACCCCGAGCCCACCGCCGCGGAAGCCGAGCCCGAGCCGACGCCTGCCGCCGAGCCAGAGCGGACGACGACGTCGGCCCGCAATGCCAATGCCCAGCAGCAGACGCCGCAGACGTACACCGTTCAGAGCGGCGACACGCTCAGCTCGATCGCCAACGATCTGTATGGCGCCGAGCGCCACTGGGTCGACATCGCCCGGGCCAACCCGCGCGTCGACCCGATCCGCCTGCGCATCGGGCAGGAGCTTCGGCTACCTGCCGACGAGGTCATCGAACGTCGCAGCGCTGCCTCAACAGATGCTGACCTCGAATCACCCCCCGGCACGCTGACGCACGTGGTCCGTCCGGGCGAGACGCTGACCGCGATCGCCCATCAGCACTACAACGACAGCTCGCGCTGGCGTGTGATCTTCAACGCCAACCGCGACAAGCTCGGCGCCGACCCCAACCGCGTGACGGCGGGCGACGAGTTGACCATTCCGCCGCTGCCGCGCAACTGACCATCTGTTCGTGGGTCGTCAACCGCGTCTGTTTCGACTAGGCTCGCCGACATGAGCATTCGCATCGTCATGCTGGGCGACATCGTCGGCACGGCCGGCCGACTGGCGTTGGCCCAGTGCATGCCCGCGCTGCGCGAGCGCTATCAGCCGAACCTTGTCATCGCTAACGCTGAGAATGCCGCCAACGGCTCGGGGCTGACGCCTGCGCTGCACAGCAAGCTCGCGGCGATGGGCATCGACGGGATGACCCTCGGCGACCACGTCTATAAGAAGAAGGAAATCATGCGGACGTTGGAGGAGGACCCGACGCTCATCCGCGCGGCGAACCTGCCTGCCTCCGCTGCGGGCCGGGGCTGGATGCGGTTGACGCCGACGACGTCCGTGGCTGCCGGCGGCGAGCGCGGGCCGAGTGTTTATGTGATTACGCTGCTCGGCCGAGTGTTCATGAATCTGCCGGTGAACCATCCGTTCGAGGTGATCGAGCAGGTGCTCAGCCAACTGCCTTCGCGCGAGTCGATCGTGCTCGTTGAGATGCACGCCGAGGCGACCAGCGAAAAGGTGGCGATGGGTTGGTATCTCAACGGCCGAGTGGCGGCGGTGCTCGGCACGCACACGCATATCCCCACCGCCGACGCTCGCATTCTGCCTGCCGAGCCGCAGCACGGCCGACCGGGCGGCTCGCCCACGCTCGGCGCTGCGGGTGGCACGGCGTACATCACCGACCTGGGCATGACCGGCCCGTACGACTCGATCCTCGGCCGACGCATCGACCGCGTGCTGCATCACATGACCACCAGCATGCACGCGCCTTACGACGTGGCCGAGGGCAACCCGCGCGTCTGCGGTGTGTCGATCGACGTTAACGAAACCAGCCTGCGCGCTACCGCCATCGAACGCATCGACATGCCAGCCGACGTCACCAAGCCGCCGTTCACCAGCGGCTGATACGGATCAAACATGAGTCTCGCATGCGATGGAAGCCCACGGATTGAATCCGTGGGTGTCTTTGCACGCAATGCGCTTGCGGATGCGACTTTTTATCTGCTTTCTGATTAACCATCGTGCTCATGCTCACTCAATAGCCCCACGCGGAAGCGTGGGGTTTGGCGCATTTGCGGGCAACCCCCGGCTTCCGCCGGGGGCTATTGAAATCACGAGGATTAATGATGATCCGTATTACGTCCGTTCATTTAAAGCTCACGTTGCGTTAACCGAGCCTTAACAATCCAAACATACCATCTCTGCGTGTTGAGAACGGGAACGAAACTTTCATTGGAGATCACGCAGATGAACAAGCGCAATTGGACCATGCAGACGTGTGCGATGGGGGTCGCGGCAGTGCTCGCAGCCCCGGCTCTGGCAGATCAGGTCGACTCGAACCTGCCGCAGTACGAGGCAACGCAGGGCGTTTCGGGCAACATCAATACCGTCGGCTCGGACACGATGAACAACCTTGCTCAGCTCTGGACCGAGGGCTTCCGCGAGGTCTACCCCAACGTCCGCATTGAAATCGAAGGCATGGGCTCGTCCGCAGGCCCGGTCGCGCTCAGCGAGGGCACCGCAAACTTCGCCCCCATGAGCCGGGCCATGACCGCCCGCGAAAACGACACCTTCGAGGCCCGCCACGGCTATGTGCCGGTCGCCCTGCCGGTGGCTGTCGACATGCTCGCTGTCTATGTCCACCGCGACAACCCCATCGAAGGCCTGAGCATGCAGCAGGTCGACGGCATCTTCTCCTCCACCCAGCGCGGCGGCGGCGAGAACATTACCCGCTGGGGCGAAGTCGGCCTGGCCGGCAACTGGGCCAACCAGAACATCAGCATCTATGGCCGAAACGCCGCCAGCGGCACGTACGGCTTCTACCGCGAACACGCCCTGTTCGGCGGCGACTTCAAGAGCAGCGTCCGTGAGCAGCCCGGCTCGTCGGCTGTGGTGCAAGGCGTCGCCAGCGAACGCAACGCCATCGGCTACAGCGGCATCGGCTACAAGACCGCTGACGTCCGCGCCGTCCCGCTGAAGCAAGATGGCGACGAACGCTATTACGAGGCCACCGCGGAAGACGCCGGCGATTATCCGCTGGCCCGCTTCCTCTACGTCTACGTCAACCACCAGCCCGGCCGCGACCTCGACCCGCTTCGCCGTGAGTTCATCAAGTTCATGTACTCGCAGCAGGGCCAGGAAGCCGTCGTCCGCGACGGGTTCATCCCTGTCAGTGCGTCCGTCGCCCGCGAAGCGCTGAAGGCAGTCGGTATCGAACCTGGGTTCTAAATCAACAACGCGGCGTCGGCCTCACGCTCTCATTTAGCCGCGGGCCTTGGGTCGCGCGTTCAGGTCCGCAAGTCCGAAGAGCGCGGTGCGAGCACCGCGGCTAAATGTTGCAAGCGTGAAACCGCCTTGCCTTCCTGATGACCGTGCACCGGGCGGGGGTCGAAAGGCCCTCGCCCGCCTTCCACCGGACGTACCCATGAACGACAAGCCAGGCAGAACATTCACCGGCTATCAACGTCGGAAGGAAACCCGACTGAGCGTGCGCGTCGGCGACATCACCGCGCGGTCGATGATTACCATCGGCGGCATCGGCACGATCATCGCCGTCTCGGCAGTGTTCCTGTTCCTCGTCTCCGTCGCAGCGCCGCTGTTCAGCGGCGGACGTGTGGAGCAGTCGCTCGACTACGACAGCCCGTGGGCGACCGACTCAACGCAACCGCTGCACATGGCGACCGACGATCACCAGTCCATCGGCTGGGCAATGACGCCCGATGGCATGATCCACGTCTTCCGACTCGACACGGGCGAGTTGATTCACCAGCAGCGCGTCATCGGCGAAGACCAGCGCCTCACCGCGTCATCCTTCGGCGGCCGACGCGGCGACGTCATCTTCGGCTATGAAACCGGCTCGATCCAGCGCGGCACGATTCAGTTCATCACCAGCTACCTCGAAATGGCCGACGTGCCCGCCGAGATGCGCAGCCGACCTGTTGGCGAGTTGATGGTTTACGAAGATGGTGTGATCGTCCGCACGCCCGCGAACCAGTTTCGCAAGCGTCAGGTTCGCGTCGAGCTTGATGAAGCCGTGCCGTTGGAAGACCCCTCGCCGATCGTTCGGCTAAGCCACACGACCTACGCCGGGCGGACGATGCTCGTCAGCTATACGCTCGACGGCCGACTGCTGCTCAGCGAAATCCGCGAACGGCGAAACCTGCTCACCGGCGAAGTGCGCGTGCAGCTAAGCGACCGCAAGCTGCCGTTCACTTTGCCACAAGGCCGTGAAGCGCCCGACCACGTCGCGATGGCGGGGTTGGGCGACAACATATTTGTGATCTGGAACGACGGCCACATGCTGCGGTACGACCTGCGCGATCGCGACAACCCGCGCGTCGTCGAAGCGCTCGATCTGGTGGAAGAGACGGGCGAAACGATTACCGCGGTGAGCTTCCTGCTCGGCAGACACAGCCTGGTGACGGGCGACTCGCTCGGCCGAGTGCGCGTATGGTTCCGCGTGCCCGAAGCCGCGGCGGCGCGGGCCGAGGCGGTCGGCGATGCCGGCGCGGTGGCGCGGGTCGAAGACGACGATCTTGTCGCGGCGGTGGGGCGGATTGAAAGCGACGGCGTGCGGATGGTCAACGCCCATGAGTTGCGCGGACCGACACGCGGCACGGCCGTGACCGCGCTCGGCCGATCGGTCGGTAGTCGTATGCTCAGCGCCGGCTATGCCGACGGCACGGTGCGCGTGTTTCAGGTGACTGCCAACAATCTCATTGTCGAAACGCAGGCCGACGCCGTCGGCGAGCAGGGCGTCGCGAGCCTGACCATGACGCCGCGCGACGACGGTGTGCTCGCCGTGACCGAGGCGGGCGTGCAACTCTGGCGGATCGATCGGCGATACCCGGCCGTCACGCTGCGGTCGGTCATCACGCCGGTGTGGTACGAAGACTATGCGTCGCCGCAGCATCTCTGGCAGTCGTCATCCGGCCAGGACGACTTCGAGCCGAAGTACGGCCTCGCGCCGCTGATCTTCGGCACGCTGAAGGCGACGTTTTATTCAATGCTGTTCGGCTTGCCGTTGGCGGTGCTGGCGGCGATCTACACAAGCGAGTTTCTGCATCGCAAGGTGCGCTCGCGCATCAAGCCCATCATTGAAATGATGGCGAGCCTGCCGTCCGTCGTGCTCGGGTTCGTGGCGGCGTTGGTAATCGCGCCGGTGGTGGAGCAGGCCGTGCCTGCGGCGCTGCTGGCGTTTCTGGTCGTGCCGATGATCGTGCTGCTGGGCGGGTTTCTCTGGCAACTGCTGCCGTATGCCTGGCACGTTCGGCTGACGAACTGGCGGTTCGCGTTCATCGCAATGACGGTACTGATCGCGTTGCCGGTCGCGTTCCTCGGCGGGCCGATCGTTGAACAGCTTCTGTTCGCCGGCGACATCCGCGCCTGGCTGTCGCAAGACGTCGGCAGCGGGGTGGCGGGGTGGTTCCTGTTGATGATGCCGATCTCCGCCATCGTCGTGGCGGTGTTGTTCAGCCGATACGTCAACCCGGTGTTGCGCGAACGCTTCGGCCAGCAGGGCCGACGCGCGATGGCGCTGGCCGACCTTGCCAAGTATGGTGTGGGCATTGTCCTGACAATGCTGCTTTCGCTGCTGCTGGGCTCGCTGCTGGTGTACGGCCTGGGGTGGGACCCGCGCGGCGGCTCGTTCGCCTTCTGGGGCATGGACCTATCGCCTCTGAAAACCTACGAGCAGCGAAACGCGCTCATCGTCGGCTTCGTGATGGGCTTCGCCATCATCCCGATCATCTACACGATCTCCGAAGACGCGCTTAGCGCCGTGCCTGAGCACTTGCGATCCGCATCGCTTGGCGCGGGTGCGACGCCTTGGCAGACGGCGATGCGTCTGATCGTGCCCACCGCGATGAGCGGTCTGTTTTCCGCCGCGATGATCGGCCTCGGCCGAGCCGCGGGCGAAACCATGATCGTGCTCATGGCGGCAGGCAACACGCCGTTGATGGAGATGAACATCTTCAACGGCTTCCGCACGCTGTCGGCCAACATCGCCGTCGAGCTGCCCGAAGCCGCCGTGGGCGGGACGCACTTCCGCATGCTCTTTCTCGCAGCGTTGACGTTGTTCGTAATCACTTTCGCAGTCAACACCTTCGCGGAGGTGGTTCGACTGCGGTTCCGCAAGAGGGCATTCCAGCTATGAGCGGTGGGCTTGAAATCAAACAACCTCGCATCGAGTTGACACGCGAGCCGCGCGATGCGCCGCCCGCCGACGGCGGGCCGCCGCCCAAGCGATCGCTTCGCCGACGCGCGCCCGCCGGCTCTTCGTTAACCGCGCACGGCGAGCCGATGGTCTGGCTGATCGGTGGCGGGTTGGCGATCTGTGCGTTCATGATCATCGGCCTGCTGATACTTATCGCCTGGCAGGGGTCGGCGACGTTTTGGCCCAAGCCGATCGTGATGATCGAAACCATTGACGGGCAGCACATCCTCGGCGAGCCGACACGCTCGGAGTATTACGAGCCGCGCGTGGAAGTGGCCGCTGACGATGTTGAGGGGCAGGCAGAGCCCGAGATGCTTGCCAGCACCGTGGTGGAAGATGGGCTGCTGGGCCTGGCACATCGCCGACTGATTCGCGTGGGCAACCGCGAGTTTCTCGGCACGCCGTTTCGCTGGGTGACCGACGATGCGGTGGCGAACGAGACGCAGCCGACCTGGGCCGTGCTCGTCGAACGCCGAACGTGGGGCCCGTTCATTGGTAAGCCCAGCGGCTTCCGCGTGAATGGCAAAACGGTCGCGGACAACGCGGATGAGGCATGGGCGCAGTTTCAAACGTACCACGTCGGCGTGCTCCAGCGGCGCGATCAACGGCGACAGCTCGAGACGTACGACACGGGTGAAGTCAATCATGTGCTCGAACGCAGCCGACTGGCGGTGCGACGGGCTGAGTTGGCAGTGGTTCGTGCGGACCGTACGGAGGGGCAGGACTCGTCGCGCTACGCGACCGCTCGCGAACGATACGACCAGGCTCGCGCGAACTATGACCGGACGTTGTCGTGGGCGACTGAAGAGTTCGATCGCATTCGTGCTGAGATTGATGAGCTGAACAGGGAAAACGATCGTTTCGCGATCATGATGACCACGGCTGACGATCAGGAAGTCGCGTTGCCGTTGGGTGAAGTGGTGCGGGCGTATCCGGCGAACCAGTTGAATTGGCTTGAAAAGGTGCGCGTCTACGTATCGCGCTGGCATGAGTTTCTCACCGACGATCCGCGCGAGGCGAACACGGAAGGCGGCGTGCTTCCGCCGATCGTTGGGACGGTGACGATGACGCTTTTGATGTGCTTCATCGTCGCACCGTTCGGCGTGCTGGCAGCGCTGTACCTGCGTGAGTATGCCCGCGCCGGCCCGATTGTCAGCGCCGTCCGCATTGCGGTGAACAATCTCGCGGGCGTGCCGAGCATTGTGTTCGGCGTGTTTGGACTGGGCTTTTTCTGCTACATGGTCGGCGGGTATGTTGACCGCGGGCCGAGCAACCCGACGACGACCGGCCCGTGGCTGGCGGCGCTTGGCTTGCTCGTCGTGCTCGCGTTGCTCGCGGCTTCGATGACGGTAGTGAAGCTGCGAACGAACGATGAACGACAACTTGGCGCACGCATGCTCGGCTGGGCGGCGGTGACGTTGTGGCTGATCTCCGTCGCGGTGCTGGTGTGGATGGTCATTCGTGTGCCGTTCTTCGACGGTTTCTTCGCAGCGCGAGCGGCAGACGGCAGCCCGACGTTCGGCAAGGGCGGCGTGCTGTGGGCCTCGCTGACGCTGGCGTTGCTGACGCTGCCGGTGGTGATTGTCGCGACGGAAGAGGCGCTCGCGGCCGTGCCAGGCTCGATGCGCGAAGGCTCATATGCCTGCGGTGCGAGCAAGTGGCAGACGGTTCGGCGGATCGTGCTCCCCCGTGCGATGCCGGGCATCATGACGGGCATGATCCTCGCCATGGCGCGCGGTGCGGGCGAGGTCGCGCCGCTGATGCTCGTCGGCGCGGTGACGATGGCCCCCGAGCTGCCGGTGGACAACCACTTCCCTTACGTGCACCTGGACCGCAGTTTCATGCACCTGGGCTTCCACATTTACGACGTCGGCTTCCAGAGCCCCGACAGCGAAAGTGCGAAGCCGATGGTGTACACGACGACGCTGTTGCTGATTGCCATTATCGCGACGCTGAACATGGCCGCGTTTTACCTGCGGACCCGCCTGCGTCGCCGATTCGCTGAGAGCAAGTTCTAAAAACGAACGAGAGTCAAAATAATGATCACCGAAACCATGCCAACCATGACTGACACGCACGCCGCCGTCGCCGACGAGCAGGCAGTGCTTGAGATTGATCGCTTCAACCTGTGGTACGGCGCGGCGCAAGCGTTGTATGACGTGTCGTTGAACATTCCGCGCGGGAAGGTCACGGCTTTGATCGGCCCGTCGGGCTGCGGCAAGTCGACGTTGCTGCGGTCGGTCAATCGGCTGAACGACCTGATCGAGTCGGCAAACATCAAAGGTTCGATGCGACTGAACGGCGACGAGATCTACGACCCGCGCATCGACGTCATCGAATTGCGCAAGCGCATGGGGATGGTCTTTCAGAAGTCGAACCCGTTCCCGATGTCGATCTTTGAAAACGTGGTCTACTCGCTGCGGATCGATGGCGAACGTAATCGCAAGGTGCTCGCCGAGGTGTGCGAGCGATCGCTGCGGGCGGCCGCGTTGTGGGACGAGGTGAAGGACCGTCTGAAGGAGTCGGGCCTGTCTCTGTCGGGTGGTCAGCAGCAGCGGTTGTGCATCGCGCGGGCCATCGCCGCCGAGCCGGAGGTGCTGCTGATGGACGAGCCATGCTCAGCGCTGGATCCGCTTGCGACGGGCAAGATTGAGGAGTTGATCGAGGCGCTCAAGGGCGATTACTCCGTGCTGATTGTGACGCATAACATGCAACAGGCATCGCGCACCAGCGACTACACCGCATTCATGTACCTCGGCAGGTTGATTGAGTATGGCCCGACGTCGGACATCTTCACCAACCCGCACTTGAAAGAAACCGAAGACTACATCACCGGCCGATTCGGTTGATGTCCGCCACGCGATCGATCAAACAACCTTTGCTTTGCAATCAGGAACCCCACGATGTCCGCTCACCTTCATAAGCAGATTCTTCGGTTGAAACAGATGATTGTCGACCTTGGTACGCAAGTCGACGTCGCGGTGCAGCATGCCCTGCAAGCGGTGCACGAGCGTGACCCGGAACTGGCACGCGAGGTGGTCGCAGGCGACGAGCGGATCGACATGCTCGAAGTCGAGATTGAAGAAGAATGTCTTCACGCGCTCGCGCTGCATCAGCCGGTGGCGCTGGACTTGCGCTACGTGATCGCGATGTTGAAGATCAACAACGACCTTGAACGCATCGGCGACCTGGCGGTCAATATCGCTGACCAGGCGATCTTCCTGTCCGGCGAGTCGGAGGTCGTGTTGCCGTTTAATCTTGAAGGCATGGGCGACGGTGTCAGCCGTATGCTTCAGCAGGCGCGGGCGGCGCTGCTGGATCTTGATGTAAAGCAGGCGGAGCGCGTTCGGCTGGAGGACGACAAGATCGACGCGATCCACCGTGACATGTATCGGCAGGTCGAGCAGGCGATCCGCGAGCAGCCGACGAATACCGAGCAGTACATTCACATGCTCAATGTGTCGCGCCACCTCGAACGCATCGGCGACCACGCTGTGAACATCGCGGAAGACGTCATCTACATGGCTCGCGGCGAGATCATGCGTCACCGCCAACCGCCCGCGGAGGAGTCGGTCAGCGGTGTGTGATGGGCTCACTTGGCGGTCGGGTCGTCCGCGAGCAGGTGGATGCAGAACATGCTCCCCCGGCCGACTTCGCTTTCGACGGACACGCGCCCGCCATGGGCCTCGGCGACGTGCTTGACGATCGACAAGCCGAGTCCCGTGCCGCCGAGCGCCCGGCTACGCGCTTTGTCCGTGCGGTAAAACCGTTCGAACAGGCGGGGCAGATGTTCCGGTTCAATGCCTCGCCCCTCGTCGGTGACTTCGATGAGCACCTCCCGGCCGCGGGGGCGGGCGCACACCTCAACGGTCGTCCCTTCCGAACTGTACTTGATCGCGTTGACGATCAGGTTCACCGTCGCCTGCTCCAGCAGAGGGGCGTTGATGGGCGCTTTCAATGCGGGGTCGCATGAGTGGTTGAGCGTAATTTTTTTTTCCTGCGCGTGGGCCTGACAGGTCTCGCAAGCCGCTTCAATCACCGACACGACGGGCTCGCTTTGCAGCTCGGCGTAAATCTCGCCGGCGTGCTGCTCGATGCGCGCCAGGCTCAGCAGGTCATCGACGATCGCGCTGAGCCGGTCGGCCTGCCTTGCGATGATTTTGGTGAAACGCTCGGCGTCTTCGCGCGGCATGGCGGGGTCGGCCTGGATGGTCTCGACCGCGGCCTTGATCGCGCTCACCGGCGTCTTGACTTCGTGGGACACGTTGGCGACGAAGTCGCTGCGCATTGCTTCGAGCTTGTTCAGCCGAAGCATCAGGTTGCGAATCGAACGATGCACCACCAGCGCGATGACGCCGACCACGGCCAGGCCGGCGAGCGTTGCGATCACAAGCGTCGTCAGGTTCAGCCAGTCGTTCATGATTCGACCGTCGCGTGGGCTTCCTTGTAACGGTAGCCGACGCCGCGCACGGTTTCGATGTTGTTGCCCACCGAGCCGAGCTTCTTCCGCAACGCCACCACCTGCACATCCACCGAGCGGTCGGTCACGGCGGCGTAGCCTTCGTGCACCGCTTCAATGAGTTGCTGCCGGGTGAACACCCGCCCGGGCCGCGTGGCGAGCACGACCAGCAGGCGAAATTCCGTGGCGGTCAGCGGTACGGGCTTGCCCTGCGCGAGCACTTCGTGACGCTCGGGGTCGATCGTCAGGCTGGCTGCTTCGATCGTTCGCGGCGAGCCGCTGCCTTGCTCTTCCTGTCGGCGACGCAAGACGGAGTTGATCCGCGCGAGCAGCACGCGCGGGCTGAACGGCTTGGTGATGTAGTCGTCGGCCCCCGCTTCCAGGCCGCGGACGATGTCCGCCTCTTCGCCTTTCGCGGTGAGCATGATGATCGCGGTGCGCGACGTGCGGTCGCGCGACTTGATCGCTTTGCATACCTCAAGCCCGTCCATCGCTGGCAGCATGAGGTCCAGCAGCATCAGGTCGGGCGCCGCGGCGCGGGCGAGGCGCAGGCCTTCTTCGCCCGTGTCGGCAACCTGCACGCGATAACCCTCGCGCACCAGGTTGTACCGCAACAGTTCGAGCAGGTCTGGTTCGTCTTCGACGATAAGGATGGCTGGCGCGTCGGAGGATAGTTCACTCATGTTCATGGCATTCGCGCGATCACTGGGATCAACACTTTTCGTCGGGCCCGCCGATCCCGGCCGGGGCCAACGCAGGCTCGATAACCAGGGGCAGCATCACCCCATGCCAACATTAAAGCCTTCCGATGAACCCTATGTTAGGCGATCGTTAGAAATGTGTTAATCGAAATGCAAAACGCTCGCGACGCAAAGGGGAGGGTGGCGTCAGTAGCGGTCGACGCTGTCGCAGACTTCGCCGTCGTGCAGGCGCGACGCGAAGCCGAGCATGTTGCCCCGGTCGGCAGACGCTTCGTCGTGCATCAGTTCCTCGGCGGCGGCGGCGCTGCTGACGAGCTTCGGCGGGCCCATGAGCAAGCAGTTGACCCGGCCTTCGGGGGCTCGCTTGAGCACCTGTTTCACCGCGTCGACCAGTTCCCGGTCCACGCCGACGCGCAAGCCGTTGACGCGCAGGCTCACCACCCGCCCGGCCTGGTGCAGTTCGAGCACGACGTCGGCGGCGGGCTCGCCGTTGCGCGGGCCGGCTTGCCGGAGTACTTCGCGCAGTCGGCCGAACTCGCCGTTGAAGGCAGTGCCCTTCTCCACCGGGCGCGGGTCGTGCACGACGATCCTCACCTGCTGCGTCAGCCGAGTCTCGGCTTGCTCGATGGGTACGACCTGGTCGACGACGATGCTGGGCTCTTCGCGTCGGCGGTCGACCTTGCCTTTGAGGAAGACGACCTTGTCCAGTTCCAGCGCGTGATAGGTGGTCGCGTATGTGTCGGCGAACACGACGGCGTCGATGCTGTTCTTGCCATCTTCGATGGTGAGCATCGCCATCTTCTGCCCGGCGGAGCGGCCTTTCTTGACGAAGGTCGGACGCACGCGGGTGAGCATGCCGCCGACGGTGACCTGCACCTCCGCTGCGAGTTGGCTGATCTGTTCGATGGTGCAACTGCTGTAGCGGTAAAGCGCGTCGCCGTGCTGGTCGAGCGGGTGGCTGGAAACGTAGAAGCCGAGCACTTCCTTTTCGTACTTGAGCGCTTCGTTGGTGGACCACGGCTCGACGCGCGGCAGCGTGACGGCGGGGGCCTCGACGACGGTGCCGGTGTCGGCTTCGGCTTCCTCGGCGAGGCCACCGAAGAAGTTCATCTGGCCGGACGTGCGGTCTTTCGCGGCGCGTTGGCCGGCCTGAATGGCGGCGTCGAGTGCTTCGAGCATGGCGGCGCGGTTTTCGATGCCGTGCACTTCGTCGAACGCGCCGCACTTGATGAGGGCTTCGATGGTCGAGCGGTTGACCGAGCCGAGCGGGACGCGTTCGCAGAAGTCGTAGAGGTTTTTGAATGCACCGTCTTTGTTGCGTTCTTCGAGGATGGCGCGGATGGCTTTTTCGCCCACGCCCTTGACGGCGGAGAGGCCGAAGCGGATGTGGCCGTGGCTGGGGTCGCGTTGCTCGCCGGGGTTGAACACGACGCCGAAGCCGATGTCGGAGAGGTTGATGTCCGGCGGCTTGACTTCGATGCCCGCGTTGCCGTTGGGCAGGCGTGTGCGTTTGCAGGCGTCGATGTACTCGACGACTTTGTCGGTGCTCACCGATTCGTAGGTGAGCAGGGCGGCCATGTAGTGCAGGGGGAAGTAGGTTTTGAGGTAGGCGGTCTGGTAGGCGACGATCGCGTAGCCGGTGGAGTGCGACTTGTTGAAGCCGTAGCCTGCGAACTTGAGGATGAGGTCGTAAAGCTCTTCGGCTTGCGCGGCGATCATGCCTTTGGTCTGCGAGCCTTTGACGAACTTCTCCCGGCCGGCGTTGATGGTCTTTTCTTTTTTCTTCGAGATCGCCTTGATGAGCGTGTAGGCTTCGCGCAGCGGGATGCCGCCGAGCTGGTTGGCGACCTGCATGACCTGTTCCTGGTAGACCATGATGCCGTAGGTCTCTTCGGTCAGGCGGTCGACGACTTCGTGGACTTTGGGCACGTTCTCCCGGCCGTGCTTTCGGTTGTTGTAGTTGGGGATCAGCTCCATCGGGCCGGGGCGGTAGAGCGCGTTGGCGGCGATGAGGTCTTCGAGGCGGTCGGGCTTCATGGACATGAGCAGGTTGCGCATGCCGCCGGACTCAAACTGGAACACGCCCGCCGTGTCGCCGCGCTGGAAGAGTGCGAGCACGTTGGGGTCGTCGTAGGTGAGGCGTTCGAGGTCGAGGGGGTCGACGCCCACGCCGTCACGGCGTGGGCTTCCGATTGCTTCCCGGATTTCGTTCTCATCGAAGCTTTGTCGGATGAGTGATTTGGCGCGTTCGATGATGCTGAGCGTGCGCAGGCCGAGGAAGTCCATCTTGAGCAGGCCAACCTTTTCGCACGTCGGGCCGTCCCATTGCGTGACGAGTTGATCCGTGCCGGCCGGCTGATAGAGCGGGACGATGTTTTCCAGCGGCTGGGTCGCCATGACCAGCGCACAGGCGTGGACGCCGGCGTGTCGCGCGAGGCCTTCGAGTCGACGGGCCGTGTCGATCATCGCGCGATGCTGCACGCTGTCGCCGTAGAGTTTTTTAAGGTCCGGCTCCTGATCGAGCGCCTTGTCGATGGTCGTGCCGAGCCCG
This sequence comes from Phycisphaerales bacterium AB-hyl4, assembly GCA_041821185.1. NCBI lineage: Bacteria > Pseudomonadati > Planctomycetota > Phycisphaerae > Phycisphaerales > Phycisphaeraceae > Natronomicrosphaera > Natronomicrosphaera hydrolytica. The sequence continues at coordinate 53,928 of JBGUBD010000016.1, forward strand.
TCGCCGACGAGCTTGCAGACCTTGTCGACTTCGCTCAGGGGCACGTCGAGCACGCGGCCGACGTCGCGGATGGCGGCCTTGGCTTTGAGGACGTTGAAGGTGATGATCTGCGCGACGTAGCCATACTTTTCGCGGACGTATTCGATGATCTGTCCGCGGCCGTCCTGGCAGATGTCGATATCGATATCGGGGTATTCGGAGCGGTCGGGGTCGGTGAAGCGTTCAAAGAGCAGGCCGTACTTGACCGGGCATGCGTTGGAGATGCCCAGCACGTAGCCGACCATCGTGCCGACGCCCGAGCCGCGGGCGTTACAGGGGATGCCGTTGGCGCGGGCGTAGTTGACGCAGTCCCAGACGATGAGGAAGTAGGCGCTGATGAGCTTGTCCGCGAGCACCTGAAGTTCGCGTTCGAGGCGGGCGCGAATTTCGTCGGTGATGCCGTCTTTGCCGTACCGCCAGATGAGGCCCGCTTCGCAGAGATCGCGCAGGGCGTCGTCGCAGCCTTCTTTGAGGGCGTCGGCCGTGAGGTGCTTGTCCTTGCCTTCATCGAAGGGGACAAGGTCATACTGCGAGCCGAACTTTGTGAACCATTCGGTGGAGCCTTCGGGCAAAGTGGGATGTGGGATGTGGGATGTGGGATGTTTTTCAACATCCGCCATCCGCGATTCCACACCCGACATTTTCTCGATCTTGACCACCGGCGCGTGGTTGGCGGTGAAGTCGAGTTCGAGCTCGCACATCTCGGCGATGCGGTTGGTGTTCTCGCAGGCCTCGCGCCACTTGGCGTGGTCCATCGCGGCGTACATCTCGTCGTTGCTCTTGAGGTAGAGCTGTGTCGGGTACTTCATGCGACTTTCGTCGCTGACGAGCTTGCCGGTGGAGATGCAGCAGAGGCAGTCGTGCGGCTGGTGGTCGTCCTTGAGCAGGAAGTGCACATCGTTGGTCGCAACGAGGCCGACGCCCATGCGGTCGGCGAGGTCGATCAGCTCGGGGTTGACCTGGTCCTGCTCGCGGATGTGCTTCTGCACTTCAATGAAGAACTTGTCCGGGCCGAAGACGTCGAGGTATGTCTCGGCGATGGTCTTGGCGAGCTTGCGGTCGTCCTTCATGAGGGCGGAGGGGATCTCTCCGCCGAGGCAGGCGCTGGTGGCGATGATGCCTTCGCTGTGGGCCTTGAGCGTTTCCTTGTCGATGCGTGGCTTGTAGTAGAAGCCTTCGCGGTAGGCGATTGACGAGAGTTTTAGGATGTTGCGATAGCCCGCGTGGTTTTGTGCGAGCAGCAGCAGGTGGTAGCCGCCGTCTTTGTTGCCTGTGCTCGTGCGGTCGCGGCGGTCGCCGGGGGCCATGTACGCTTCGATGCCGACGATGGGCTTGACGCCTGCGTCGACGGCTTTGCTGTAGAAGTCGACGACGCCGAAGAGGCAGCCGTGGTCGGTGATGGCGATGGACGACTGGCCGAGCTCTTTGGCGCGTTTGACGAGGTCGCCCGTTCGGCAGGCGCCGTCGAGCAGGGAGTACATCGAGTGCACGTGAAGGTGCACGAACGGGTTGGTTTTTGTGTTGCTCACCATCCGTGGCGATTCTGCGGTTGGTCAATCGGGCGGCATAAAATCCTTCTCCCCTACGGGGAGAAGGTGCCCACGAAGTGGGCGGATGAGGGGTGGAAGGTTCTGTAGTCGAGGATGCAACAGCGTACTGTAGATCACCGACGTCGGAACGTTTCAACCCTCACCCCTGCCCTCTCCCTGGCAGGGAGAGGGAGTAAGGCAATCGGCTTTGATCACGTCCAACTTACCGCCGCGCGGGAAGGCTGCCAAGGGGGATTACGAGCGGTCAATCGGCCGGATTCGTTTAACGCGAGCCGTGGCCGGGCGTTGGTGATTTGGGCGAAATTTTGCGATTCGCTCACACCGCCGCGGGCTCGCCGGCGTCGATCAGGTCGAGGCGCTGGCCGGCTTTGGTGGCGTAGTCTTCGCTGAGCTCGCAGCCGAGCCAGTCTCGGCCGAGGCGTTTGGCGACGGCGAGGGTCGTGCCGCTGCCGGTGAACGGGTCGAAGACGAGGTCGCCGGGGTTGCTGGAGACGTTGATGATGCGTTCGAGCAGGGCTTCGGGCAGTTGGCAGGGGTGCCACTGCTCGCGTTCTTTGAACGTGCCGCATAGCCGGGACTGGTACCAGGTGTCGCCGTCGGGGCCGAAGAGGTTTTCAGGCGATTGCTCGAACGCTTCCTGCGGGCGGACGTGCCAGTCCTTGCTCGCGGGGAATTTGAGCGTCCACGTGTCGTCCGGCAGCTTGCCCTTGGGGTTGGTGCGGGCGTCCTTGTAGGTGGTCATGCGGGCGCTGGGCACAGCCGCCTGGTCGTAGTGGAAGGTGAAAGGGGGGCTTTTCGCCAGATCGCTGCGTGGCTTGCCGTTTTTGCCCACCGCGGCCGACCCGACGCAGTAGAACAGGTGTGCGTGTGAGCGGTTGTACTTGGCTTTGCAGCGCTGGCCGAAGGTGTAATGCCAGATGATCCAGTTGCGGTAGAGCAGCTGGCCGTCGCGTTGGAGCTTTTTGAGGTGGATGCGGGTCTCGGCGGCGAACTCGTCGCCGATGAGGATGTACATCGAGCCGGTGGGCTTGAGCAGGCGGGTGCAGGCGTCGATCCACTGCTCGGTCCAGGCGATGTACTCGTCGTCTTCGCGTTTATCGTGGTACGTGTCGTACTGGTAGCCGATGTTGTAGGGCGGGTCGGCGAAGACGAGGTCGACGCTGTCGGCAGGCCAGGCGTTCATCTGCTCGATGCAGTCGCCGACGGCGATGGTGTTGCGGGGGGCGTTACTCATGGGGTGTGCTCCGGCGTGCGCGCTTTGTGCGCAGTGTTTCGTGATGATTGTAGCGCCAGCGCGCAGATGCTGCAAGGCATCGGGCACGGAAGGGGTGGCATGCGCGGGCTCAAGGCGGGGGGTGGGGGTGGTCGATGAGTGGAGGGTAGACGCCCACGGATTGAATCCGTGGGCTTCGCTGTGTTTTGCATGCGAACCGTCGCCCGGTTTGCCCGGAGCGCGTCGCGCCCTATACTGGTTTTCTTCGACGTTTCGGACACCCAGCCATCCCGACCACGGGGAGTGAGGATTCAGTTATGCCACACATTATTGCCGAGCCTTGCATTGGAACGAAGGACACCTCCTGCGTGGCGGTGTGCCCGGTCGACTGCATCCACCCGACCAAGGACGAAGAAGAGTTCGAAGGCGCGGAGATGCTCTACATCGATCCGGACACCTGCATCGACTGCGGGCTGTGCGTGGATGAATGCCCGGTGAAGGCAATCTTCCCCGAGGAAGACCTGCCGGACGAATGGGCGTCGTTCATCGAGAAGAACGCTGAGTATTATCAGTAAACCGTCGATTTTCGCGCTCCTGGCTTCGGGTTGCCAACTCGGGCGAGGGTCACGATAAATTTTGCGCGGAGCGTCCAGCGGCGCTCCGCGTTTTTCGTGGTTCGCCTAGTGGTTCGCCAACGGGACTTGTGCCGCCATGCCTACGGTTGTCATTACAGAGACGCTCGCCGACGAAGCCGCCGACTGGCTTGGCCGACATGCCGAGCTGGTCTGGTGTCCGCATGACAAGCCCGCCGAGCTGCGCGAGGCGTTGAAGTCGGCGGACGCGATCGTCGTCCGCACGTACACCCAGGTCGACGATGCCTTGCTCGACCTCGCGCCGAACCTCAAAGTCGTCGGCCGAGCGGGTGTGGGGCTGGACAACATCGACCTCGACGCCTGTGAGCGCCGCGGTGTGCCGGTGGTCTACACGCCCGACGCGAACACGCAGGCGGTGGTGGAGTATGTCTTCGGGCTGATCCTCGACGAGCTGCGCCCACGCACCAACCTGCCCGACGCCGTCACGCCCGAAACCTTCCACGCCCTGCGCAAAAGCGAAGTGGGTAAGCAGCTCGATCACCTGAGCCTGGGCATCCTCGGCTTCGGCCGCATCGGCAAGCGCGTGGGCCAGGTCGCCCACGCCATCGGCATCAAGCTGCACGTCTGCGACCTGCTGCCCGAAGCACAGTTGCGCAACGCCGTCGACTACCCTTTCGAATTTTGCAGCCACGAAGACCTGTACGCGAGCAGCCAGATTGTCACCGTGCACGTCGACGGTCGGCCGAGCAACCGCCACCTCATCGGCCAGGCCGAGCTGGACAAGCTGCACGACCCTTGCCTGCTCATCAACACCGCTCGCGGCATGCTCGTCGACCCGGCGGCGCTGGCCGAGTGGGCCAAGCGCCGCACGACCTGTCGAGCGGTGCTGGATGTGCACGACCCCGAGCCGCCGTCGGCCGACTATGTGCTCTACCGTCAGCCGAACGTCCGCCTGCTGCCCCACCTCGCGGCACGCACGAACGAGGCGCTGGCCAACATGAGCTGGGTCGTTCGTGATGTTCACGCCGTACTGGAAGGCAAAGAGCCACGTTTTCCCGCAGTGGTGTCGAGTTGAGCATCAGGTGGGTGCAGTCTGAACGATCGTAAAGTCCAACGATAAAGCCCAGGCATGGCCATGCCTGGGCTTTATCGTTTGTCGACGTGTTCAATTCGTCGCGCGCGCTACTTCGTATCATCCCCCACCGGCACTTGCATCGGCACATCCTCGGGCTCTTCGTACGCGACCGGCTCTTCGTCTTCCAGCAGCGAGTCATACAGTGCGTCCATCGTCTGGCCATCCATCTGGAACCAGCGATCGCCCACTCGGCCGGCGGTGACGCCATCGCTCAATCGCCATAGCTCGACGACGTAATCGTCGCCCTCGGTTCGCTCGATCACGTACTGCCGTTCCGGTTCGTCTTCGCGGTCGTCGGGCTCGTCGATGTATCGCCAGACGCGCAAGCTCGACAGCGTGTCGAACAGCGCCGCGGCGGGCTGCTCGCGGACGGCCGTGTCGCCGTCGGAAAGATATTGCCCGCCCGACGTCCGCCGCAGCGTCAGCGTTTCGTCGTCGGGCAGCTCACGGCGGATCTGTTCGATCTCACCCGCTCGCAGCGACAACACGGTGCGCGGCCGATACTCGTCGCGTAGCCGATCGACGAACGAGCGTGGCAGCTCGAACCCGATCGCCTCGTCCGCCATCGCGCCCTGTCGAGCCGACACATCCACATGCAGCACCGTCGGCGAGCCGTCCGCCCGCTCCACGGTGAGCACCGCCCAGCCGAAGCCTTCGCCATGCTCAGCCGACGCGTCCAGCCAGCGCTCCGCACGCAGCGGCCGAAGCGCTGCGAGCAGGCCATCAAACGCGCGGCGCTCGAACGACGCATGCCCTTCAAGCTGCCACTCGCCTTCCTCATCGCGGGTGAACACGAACTCGGCCCCATCGTCGCGCGTCAGCGTCACGCCCGCCACGTCGTCGGCCCGCACATTCATAAGCTGCATGTCCCGGTACGCCACCAGCGGCGCAAACACGCTCGCCAACCCCTCCGCCGACACGCGATAGGCCACCCGCTCATCTTCGCGCACCGCCAGGTAGGTGGCCGCCGCGTTCACCTCGCTGTCGTCGTCGATCAGCTCCGGCCCCGGGTCTTCGAACAGTTGAACCTGCTCCTCCCGGCCGCCGCGCCGCAGCAGCGTCACGGTCGCCCGCGGCTCGCTGGTTGGCTCGAAGCCGGTCTCGTAGCTGACCGCTTCCGTGCGGGCGATCGCGTCGATCAACTCGCTCGCCGCGGTGTAGTCCGCGCCATACGCCGGGCCGTCTTCGCCGAAGCGATAGCCCACGTCAGGGTCGCGCACCAGATGCAGCGCCGGCTCATCCGCACGCTCGATGTACACCTCGCTCACATCGCTCGGCCGAGTCGTCACGATCCGCGGATCGCGCAGCTCGTCATGCACCACCGCCAGCCGATCCACACCCCGCCGTTCGACCGTGAACACCACAGGCGACATCTCTTCATCGACCGACCATGTCGCGTAATGCTCCCGCTCGCTCAGGTCCGCCGCCGCCCCGATCCGCAGCACATACGACCGCCCGCCGTCGCCGACGTCCGGCGTGTGCACCGCGACCCGCGTTGTCGGCTCGTCAACGCCATACGTCGACAACCCGTCCCTCGCGTCCGCTACGAATGAGCTGATCGTCAACGATCGCACCGCCTCCACCAATGCATCTACACGCGATTCGCTCGCCCGGCTGCGCAGCGTTTCGTCATCCGCGTCGAGGTACCAGCGGCCGTCCTGCTTGGTCAGCTCGATCGTCTGCCCGTCGTGTTCGTGCACCACCCGCTCGGCTCGCGCGGCCCGCGGCGCTTCGAGCTGCCGCCGCCGCCAGTCGCGGATCGTCTCGTCCAGCACCGCTCGGTGCAGGCCGTCGTCCACGATGTAAATCCGCTCATCGCCCGCAAGCTGCACATATGCCTGCCCGTCCACCATCCGCCTGCCGAGCAGCACCGTCCAGCTCGTCGCGTCGGCCGTCAGCGTCAGCTCCGCTCGCGGCGTGTCCAGCCCCACCTCCGCCAGCGTCGGCCGATCATCGTCCGCCGATTCGCCCGGCAGGAATCGTTCGCGCCACGTCAGCCCCAGCGTCCGCTCCACGATCTGCCGAGCCGACTCGCTGCGCACCCCAAACCGCACAGGCTCGACCTGCCACCACGCGTCCGAATCGCGAAACAGCACCACCGCCTCATCCCCCCGACGCACCGCCACCTGCCGCACCGCGTCACGCTCCGGCGATGCTTCGCCCAGCAAGGTTTGGCCGTCTTCGCTCACCTCCACCGCCGCGGGCCCCCGATCGCGCCCCCGCTCGACAAACAGAAAGTAGCCGCCCACCGCAGCCACCAGCACCACCAGCACCAGCGTCGTCTTGAAGTTCATCCTCTGACATCCCTGTGTATAAGCGAAACCTGTTCCGACCTGTTTCGCAATGATCAACCAGCCATTCACGCAAACCCACCGCCGCGCCTGCCGAAACCGTGGGGGCATCCCCCTGTACGCACAATCGGCCCCCCATGCTCGAAAACACCACTCGATTTTTCAGATAAACCTGCCTGCCATTATGCCCGATCCCCCATCGCTCGGCTAAAATGTCCGGGCTCACCCCAACGCCCCCAGCCAGAAACCACAAACCCAAAACCAGAAACCCGCCTGCGGAGCCTCACCATGATGACCAACAGTCACGAAATGCTCATGGGCCTGGCCATCGGCATCGGCCTCGCCGCGGCGTGCGGCTTCCGCGTCTTCGTTCCGCTGCTGATCATGTCGATCGGCGTCCGGGCCGACTACCTCAACGTCGCGTCCAACATGGAATGGGTGGGCTCGACCCCGGCGCTGCTCGCCTTTGCGACCGCGACCGCGCTTGAGATCGCCGCTTACTACGTGCCCTGGGTCGACAACGCGCTCGACAGCATCACCACGCCCACCGCCATCGTCGCCGGCACGTTCGCCAGCGCCTCCATGATCACCGGCATGGACCCGATGCTCCAGTGGTCCGTCGCAGCCATCGCAGGCGGCGGCGCTGCCGGCGCGGTCCAGATCGCCACCGTCGCCACCCGCGCGACATCGACCGCCACCACCGCCGGCTTCGGAAACCCCGTCGTCTCCACCGCCGAGGCCGGGGCCGCCACGGGCGTCGCGCTGCTGGCGATTGTCGTGCCCGTGCTGGTTGTCGTGTTCCTGGTGTTGATGTTCGCCTTCGCTGCCCGGGCGATGTTCCGCCGCCGCAAACACGTCCCCGCGCTGCAGTGATCGCGAAGCCCACGGCGTCACGCCGTGGGCGTCCCCCCCAACCTGAAACCTCAAACCCGAAACGAGAAACGAGAAATCGCCTCCGCCCCGGTACACTGGGGGCGTGCCGACCCCTCGCACCATCCTGCACGTCGACATGGACGCGTTCTTCGCCGCCATCGCCGAGCTGGACGACCCATCCCTCCGCGGCAAGGCTGTGCTCGTCGGCGGCAGCGGGCCGCGCGGCGTCGTCAGCACCGCCAACTACGAAGCCCGTAAGTTCGGCTGCCGGTCCGCCATGCCCATGAGCATCGCCCGAAGGCGCTGCCCACACGCGATCGTCGCCAAAGTGACCGGCCAGCGCATCCGCGACATGTCCCGCCGACTGCTCGACATCCTCGAACAGACCGCCCCCCTCGTTCAACCGCTCAGCGTCGATGAAGCCTTCCTCGACGTCACCGGCATGGACCGCCTCGCAGGCGACGGCCCTTCAATCGCCCGCAACCTCAAGCAGCGCATCCGCGACGAGCTGCAGCTCACCGCCTCCGTCGGCGTCGCCTTCAACAAGTTCCTCGCCAAGCTCGCCTCCGACATGGACAAGCCCGACGGCCTGACCATCATCACGCCTGACAACCTCGACGCCACGCTGCTGCCCCTGCCCGTCGATCGGCTATGGGGCGTCGGCCCGCGCACGCTCGAAAAGATGCACACGCTCGGCCTGCGCACCGTCGCCGACCTGCGACAGTTCGGCCTCGCCCGCTTGCAACGACGCTTCGGCCACGACGCCGGCGAACACTACCACCGCCTCGCCCTCGGCCGCGACGACCGCCCCGTCGTGCCCGACCGCGAAGCCAAGTCCATGAGCCAGGAGCACACCTTCGCCGAGGACGTCGCCGACGCCGACCACGTCCGCCACGTCCTGCTCCGCCAGGCTGAGCACGTCGCCCGCCGCCTGCGCAAGCACAGCCGACAGGCCCGCGGCGTGTCCGTCAAAATCCGCTTCGGCGATTTCCAGACCATCACCCGCTCCGCCACACTGCCCGCGCCCACGGACCTCACCGACGACCTCTGGCACGCCGCTGTCGAGTTGTACGACGCATGGGTCAGCCACAACTTCGCCCCCGTTCGGCTGATCGGCATGGGCGCCGAGCGACTCAGTGATACGGCCGACCAGATGACACTCTTCCCCGACCCCGCTCGCGAAAAACGCCAGCAACTCGATCAGGCGTTGGATCGCATCGCCCACCGCTTCGGCGAAACCAGCATCGGCCGCGGTGCGGGCACCGGCGAACGGAAGCACACGCACGGCAAGAACAACCCGTGGCTGGAGGGGGCGTGAGGCGTGAGGCCTGCCCTACGGATTTACCCAATCACGAACCAGAGGAAAAACCACCGCATCATCCCCATCAGCCACAGGCCGATCGCCAGCAGGTGAAGCACGATCGCCAAACCCGCGAGCGAAATGCCCAAGGCGTCATCGCCGCGCATGCCGTGTACGCCGAAGCCGACGCCCAACGCGACCAGCAGGATGAACGGCAGATGCTCGTGCACCGACTCGCCCACGCCGAGGCTGCCCTGTGTGCCGTAGGTCGCCATCACTGCCAGCGCCGCGACAAACATTGCGAACGAAACCGCTCCGGCGAACCGATATGTCAGGCCCACCGGCCTCGCCATGCCCGCCACCCCCCTTCACTTTACGGCTCTCACTCGCCCACCAGCGAGCCGCCATCGACCAGCGTCTGCAACTCGCTTTCCAGTTGCTGTTTCGTGTTCGGCCCGAAGCCGACGTGCACCGCCTGCACCGTCCCGTCCCGGCCGATGACCACCGTCTGCGGAATGCCGCGAACGCGATACTGCTGGCCAACCCGGCCGTTGCGGTCCATCGGAACGGTCAGCTCGTAAGGCTTGTCCGCCATGAACTGCGTGACCTGATCATCGCTCTCCTGTTGGTTCACCGCGTAGAGCACGACGCCATCGTCGGCGAACTGCTCCGCCACGTCCGTCAGCGCCGGCAACGCCTGCACGCAAGGCCCGCACCAGGTCGCCCAGAAATCAAGAATGACGATGTCTTCGCCGATATGGTCGGCCAGCTTCATCTCACCGCCGCCATGTAGTGCCAACTCGAACTCGGGCGCTGCTTCGCCCACCAGCTCACGCGGCCCCGGCCCGCCCTGTCGTTCGGCGGTAAACGCTTCAATCGCCGCTTGCAGCGAGTCGGCCTGCTGCACGCCTTCCGGGGCGACGAACGCGAAACGCTCGTCGTCGATGGCCGCGTCCAGCTGCCAGTCGGTGAAGTCATGCCACATCTCGATGGTCAGTCCCGCCATGTGCGGCATTTCTTCCGCCATCCGCTCGTGCATCTTCGACATGTCCGGCTTCATACGGCGGATCGTCGGCTGGTCGCCCTCGCTGATCCAGATCTCCACCGGCATCTCGAACGCTTCGTCCATATCCATCCCCATCCCCGCGCCCGCCCCCAACTCGTCGCCGTCCATGTGCAGCAGCAGCGACAGCCGTCGGCTTGGCTGGTCATCGCCTTCGAGCGCCTCGGCGTCGTCGACCGTGGCTTCGCGGAGCATGTCCTCGTAGCTCGCCATCCGTTCGGGCGAGAACAACGCGCCAATCATGCCGAACGCCTGCATCGTGGTCATGACCGTTTCATCGAGCTCGTTGAGGAAGATGTCGGCCACGTCCGCCGGGGCCGGCTGTTCGATGTAGCGATTGAAATTCGCGATGTATTCGGTCAGCGTTTCGCCGTCGCTGACGACGAAGCTGTCTTCCATGCCGTCGACCGTCCGGAGCGAAAGCCGATTCGGCCGCTGCACCGCCAACTCATAAGTGGTGGCCTGCTCCTGCCGCATGCCTCGGCCGGTGACTTCGACGTTCATGGTCATCGTCACCTGGAACTGCTCCGCGTCCGCCAGCTGCTCCACCGCGGCCCGCAGCAGCTGCACCGCCTCGTCATCGACCGTACCCTCGGCGTGGCTGACCGCCGGCGCAGCGAGCAGGCCGGCACCGGCTACCGTCGCGGTCGCAAGAACACCGCAAATGTTTCGTCGTGAAAGTGACAGCATGGCAAGCTCCTGTATGGGCGGACATCGTAAGTGGGTGGGAAATCCCCGAAACGCGCGTTGCACAACCTTCAAGTAAACGTCGTTCGCGGGCGATTGTCAACGACTTTGCCACACAGAAGGCGGGGCAAGCGCTGCCGGTCATCACGTTCTCGTCCGCCTCGAATCGTCCCGCACTGGACAGCTGGCCGAACCTTGACCGATAGATTGGCGTAAGGTAGACCATTCTTCCCCGCAACTGCCGTTGCTCGCGCCCTGTGAACGACGGGAAAGCCGCTCAATGATCCAAGCATCTACGCTCACCAAGTGGTACGGCCCCGTGCGAGCCGTCGACGAGCTGACATTCGCCATCCCCAAGGGTGAAATCGTCGGTTTTCTCGGACCCAACGGCGCCGGCAAGTCGACCACCATCCGCATGCTCACCGGCTATTTGCCGCCCACTGCGGGTACGGCAGCCATCGCCGGGCATGACGTGCTCACCGACGCCGCCGCCGCCCGTCGGCAGATCGGCTACCTGCCCGAGTCCACGCCGCTGTACCTTGAGATGCGCGTCGACGAGTACCTGCACTATCGCGGTCGGCTGATGGGCATGCCACGCAAGCACCGCCGCGATCGCGTCAGCGCGGTCTGCGATCGTTGCGGCCTCGCCCACAATCGCCGGCGGGTCATCGGCCAACTGTCCAAGGGCAACCGCCAACGCGTCGGCATCGCCCAGGCGCTGCTGCACGAGCCGCCCGTGCTCATCCTCGACGAGCCCACCGCAGGCCTCGACCCGGTGCAGATCGGCGAGGTGCGCAAGCTCATCGACGAACTGCGCGGCAAGCACACCGTGCTGCTGTCCAGCCACATTCTGCCCGAGGTGGAAAAGTCCGCCGACCGTGTGATCATCATCGCCGGCGGGCGCATCGTCGCCGAGGGCACGCCCGACGAGCTGCGACAGAAAGTCCGCCGCGGCGGCCGCATCATCGTCGAAGCCAAGGCCGACGCGAAGCAGCTCGAAGCCGCGCTGAAGCAGGTCCAGCATGTCGCCGGCGTGCAGGTCGAAGCGAACAACGGCTGGTGCCGCTCCATCGTCACCCCCAGCGGCGACAACGACGTCCGCGAAGCCATCGGCCAGGCCCTCGTCCAGCGCGGCTACCCGCTCCGCGAGATGCGCCACGAAACCGCCAGCCTCGAAGCCTTCTTCGTCCAGATCACCGCTGAACAGGAGTCCGGCGTTAGCGGACAGTCCTCCGTCCAGGCCGAGGGCTGAGAAAGCCCCGCGACGAAGCCCCGGATCAGTGGCGTGCTTCGCAAGTCGGCCATCGAACCAATCGGAAATCGATCGACCATGAACGTCATCACCACCATCGCCCGCCGCGAGCTTTCGAGCCTGTTCTTCTCGCCGATCGCCTACGTCGTGCTCGCGCTGTTCACGGTCGGCGCGGCGCTGATCTTCTTCACCAGCTTCGGGCAGGGCGCTCATGCCACGATGCGACCCACCTTCGAAGGCGTCGTCTGGCTGCTGATCTTCCTCGCGCCGGCGATCAGCATGCGACTGATCAGCGACGAGTTCCGCTCGGGCACGATCGAACCGCTGATGACCGCCCCGCTGAACGACATGCAGGTCATCCTCGGCAAGTGGCTCGGCGCGATGGGCTTTTACCTTGCGCTGCTGCTGCCGCTGGTCGTGCTCGCGATCGTGCTGGAGATTCACGCAGCACCCGACCGCGGGCCGATCGTCACCGGCCTGATCGGACTCGTGCTCGTCGGCGGGCTGTACATGGCGATCGGTATCTTCGCCTCCGCGACAACGCAAAACCAGATCATCGCCTTCCTCGCGACCGTTTTCATCATCAGCCTGCTGACGTTCCTGATGTTCTTCCTGCCACGGGCCGGCTGGGTGATGCCCGAGCTGCGCGACGCGATGTTCTACCTCAACGTCAACGGCCAGTTCAGCGACTTTAACCGCGGGCTGATCGACCTGAGCAACTTCGCCTACTTCGTGACGGGCATTGCGCTGTTTCTGTTCCTCGCGGTGAAAGTGCTCGAAAGCAAACGCTGGCGTTAGCCGCGAAACACCGCGGAGCGCGGCCTTGAGAGCGCCCGCATCCACGACACCCGCACGAACCGCCCTCCGCTTCGCTTCGGGGCTAATTGCGATCAATGGGATCTGACATGACCAACAGACACGACACGCACGCCGTTCGGCGAACCAAATATGGACTCAACGTCGCGGTCGCCCTCATCGCAGCGCTGCTGCTGGCGACGCTGGTGAACTGGATCGCCTACCGGCAGACCGACGCGCGATGGGACTTCACCGCCACGCGCGCCCACAGCCTCGCGCCGCAGACCCGGCAGGTGCTCGACGGCCTGGACAGCGAGTTTCGCATCGTCACCATGTTCCGCGAAGACCTCGACGAGCTGACCCGCATCCGCGATCTCGCCAGCGAGTACGGCCGACGCAGCGGCAACGTCCGCATCGAACACATTAACCCCGACGTCGACGTCCGTCGGCGGCAGCAATTGCACGCCGACGTTCGCGAACACTTCGCGGACGAACTCGAACCGTTTGTCGCGACGGTGAACGATGGCGTGTCGGCCTTGCGTGCGATCACCGAGCGGATGCCCACCATCGGCACGCAGCTTGGCGAAGCGTTGGAGGACGAGTCGTTCGAGCAGGGCACGACGCGCCAGCGCGTGCAGCAGATCAACGCGGTCATCACCGGCCAGCAGTCGGCGCTCAGTCAGCAGATGCAAGGCGTTGACGAGGCGCTCGACCAGTCGCTGCCGGACTATGTGGCGATCAAGGAAGCGGTGCAGCAGTTGATCGAAGAGTTGGACGATGGGCTGCTGCGGACGGGCGTGGCGTGGTTTGAGGAAGCGGTGGAGTCGCCGAGCGTGCCCAACCGGGTGAAGAACGCGTTGCTGTCGGCCAAGCGTGAGCTGGAGACGTTGCGTGAGGCGAGTCGGTCGGCGTTGCGTGAGATGCGGTTGGCCGAGCGGCCGCGCCGGTATGACGAAGCGCGGCAGGGACTTTCGGTGCAGCAGACGGTGGTGGTGTTCGGGCCTGGCAAGTTGCGGGTGATCCCGGCGCGGGAGATGTATCGCGAGACGGCGGAGGGGCAGCAGGCGGACATGGCGTTTCTCGGTGAGGAGCGGTTGACCGGCGCGTTGATTGCGATGGGCCTTGAGCAGCCGCCGATGGTGGTGTTTGTGAACTCGGGTAGGCAGCCGGCCATTGGCGAGCAGGGGATGTACCAGCAGGTGGCGGAGCGATTGGCCAGTGCGAACGTGCGCGTGGAGCAGTGGAGCCCCGGCGGTCGGATGTCATCAACGGGGCAACCGTTGCCCGCCAGTTCGCCGCCGCGTGCCGAGTCGGGCCAGCGCACCGTGTGGATTGTGTTGCCGGTGCAGGATGACAACCCGATGACCGGCGGCGCGAGCAAGGAAGCCGTGGCCGAACTGTTGGAGCAGCGGCTGGCGGCCGGTGATGCGGCGATGGTGATGCTCATGCTCGACCCGGCGGCGGGCACGGGGGTGTACAGCCCGATCGTCGAGTTGTTGCGTGATGACTGGGGCATTCGGCCGCAGCTCGATCGGCAGGTGTTGCGCGAAGTGCAGACCGGCGGCGGGCAGACGCAGTCGACCGGGCAGTTTGAGGTTGACCGTTGGCCGAGCGAGTTGCCGGTCAGCCAGGCGCTGGCGGGCATGCGTGGCATGTTCGTGCAGGCGAGCCCGGTGCACGTGGGTGCGGTCGAAGGTGTGCAGCAGTGGCCGATCGCGGCCTTGCAGGGCCAGCGCATGTGGGCTGCCCGCCGTGTGACCGACCCCGAAGCGTTGCGCAGCGCCCGGTATGACGCCGCCGAGTCGGAGCCGAGCTTTCCCATTGCCGTGGCTGCCGAGCGTGGCGACGCGCGTCTGATCGCCGTCGCCGACCCGGTCTGGGCCAGTGATGTCGTCACCACCTATGGCCAGTTCGGTCGCGGCACAGCGGAGATCAGCGGCGCCCTGTTCCCCGCCAACAGCGAGATGTTCGTCAACAGTGTCTACTGGCTCGCCGGCATGGAAGGCCTCATCGCCGCGAGCCCGCGTACGCAGGACATCCGCCGTATCCGCGCGATGAGCGACATGACCCTGCGCGGCTATTACATCGCCTTGCTCGGCGGCGCACCGCTGCTGATTCTCGGCGCGGGCGTGGGCGTGTGGTTCGTTCGGCGACGCGGGTGACATGGGGCTGTTATGCTCGGCTGACCATGAGCAGCAGCGACCAGACACTTAAACGCGAGCTGGGCATCTTCGCCGCGGTCATGCTCGGCCTCGGCTCGATCGTCGGCACGGGCGTGTTTGTCAGCCTCGGCCTCGGCGCGGGCATCGCAGGCCCGGCGGTCGTGCTCGCGATCGCGCTCGCGGCGGCGCTGGCGACGTGTAACGGGCTCAGCTCCGCCCAACTCGCGGCAGCCCATCCGGTCGCCGGCGGCACGTACGAGTACGGCTACAAGTACATGCACCCCGCGCTCGGCTTCACCGCCGGCTGGATGTTCCTCGCCGCGAAAAGCGCCTCCGCCGCCACCGCCGCCCTCGGCTTCGCAGGCTACCTGCTTAACGCCTTCGCCCCGGAGCATGGCCAACTGCTCGTGCCGCTCGCGCTGCTCATCGCCGGCCTGCTCACACTGCTGATCCTCACCGGCATCCGTCGAACGAGCACAGCCAACATCGTCATCGTCAGCCTCACATTGCTGTCGTTGATCGCGTTCGTCGTGTTCGGCCTGCCGCAGTTGATCGAACGCAGCGACGAAACGCTTACGCCCTTCTTCGCCGGCGAAGCAGACGACCGCGGCCTCGTGCCCGCGATCCTGCACGCCACCGCGCTGATGTTCGTCGCCTACACCGGCTACGGCCGTATCGCCACGATGGGCGAAGAAATTCACAACCCCCGCCGCAGCATCCCCATCGCCATCATCATCACCCTCGTCGTCAGTGCTGTGCTTTACATGGCGGTCGCGCTCGTCGGCGTCGGCGCGGTCGGGGCGCAGGCGTTCCACGACGCGACGCGCGAGCAGGCCGCGCCGCTGGTCGTCATCGCTCAGCAGATCGCCGGCGAGCGGTCGCTGCTGGCGATGCTCATCCTCATCGGCGCACTGACCGCCATGCTCGGCGTGCTGCTGAACCTCATCCTCGGCCTGTCGCGCGTCGCGCTGGCGATGGGTCGGCGGGGTGATCTGCCGGGCATGTTCGGCTTGCTGAACGCAAGCGGCACACCTTTCGCCGCGATCTTCCTCGTTACGCTGATCATTATGGTTCTGATACGGCTCGGCTCGGTCGAAGCGACCTGGTCGTTCAGCGCCTTCACCGTGTTGATCTACTACGGCCTGACCAACGCGGCGGCGCTCCGCCTCCCGCGCGAGCAACGGCTCTACCCGCGCGTGCTCGCGTGGGCGGGGCTGGTCGGGTGTGTGGGGCTGGCGTTCTGGGTGGACCTGCGCTACTGGCTCGCGGGGCTGGTGCTGATCGCGGTGGGCCTGCTGTGGCACGCGATCGCCCGGCGGCTGGCGTTTAGAGAATCTTCAAATCAAGCGTAGCGGCTGACGGGTGCCACACAGCATCCCGTAGGGTGCTGTGTGCGAAAGCCATCCACGGTAATTCGGCACACAGCAGCCTTCGGCCTGCTGTGGGGCATCCGCCAGATCGAATCCGAATCCGCGCTAAAGCAGGCGACGCAGGGCGATGATGCCGATCAGGGCGGCGAGCGCCATGCGGAGGATGCCGCCGGGCGTGTGGATGCAGCGGAAGCTGGTTTCGCCGTTTTTCATCTCGATGTAGCCGACGGGCGAGGCACAGACGCCGCCGCCACCGCCTTGGCCTTTGTCGCCCTTGGCGTCCGTGCCCTGGCCGCCGCCGACCATCCAGCGGGCGCGGGCGACAGGGATGACGGTAATGCCATCGCGTTCGACCGGGTCGCCGAACACCGCGGCAGCGCGGCCGCCACGTTCCAGTTGCTTCGCAAGGTCGGCGATGAACGGCGCGTGGCCGTCGCCATCGTGCGCGGGCTCGGTTGTGGCGGGGGTTGATGCGGGCGTGGTTCCGGGTGAGTTCAGCGTGCTCATGGCGTGCTCCTCGATTTAAGGGTCACGTGATTGTAGCGCTGCTGCCGCTGCGGACTAGATGGTTCAAATCGGTGGGGCGGAAATGAAACTCAGATGTGGGGGAAGCCCACGGCGTCACGTCGTGGGCTTCGACCTTTTACGAATAGCGCTAAGTTTGACGGGTAATCCGCAATCACTCGCCCGGGTGGGCCTGGGGCGCGTTGCCCGTGTCGGCGGGGGTCGCGTGCTCGGCGTGCTCGTCGCTGAGCGTGCCGTCCCATTGCGGGGTCTTCACAGCGAGGGCGGCCTTGGCCAGCAGGTGTGCCCCGACCGGGTTGGAGACGAACACGAACAACATGGTCAGCACGGCTCGCACGAGCACGCCGACGTCGCCGAGGTGAAACACCGCCGCCAGCAGCAGCCCGAGCAGGCCGAGCGTCGAGCACTTGGTCGCGGCGTGCAGCCGGTTGTACGCGTCGGGCATCCGCACCGTGCCGATGGCACCGACGAGCATGAAAAACAGCCCGATCGCCATGCATATCAGCGCCAGCAGATCCGCGATGATCAGCAGTGCATTGCTCACGGCTCGCTCCTTTCAGGGGCGGCGGGGGATGGGTTGTCGCCCTTACCATTGCCGCGCGCTGCGATGTACTGCGAGAACGCCAGCGTGCCCGCGAAGCCGATGATCGCCACCACCAGCGCCACGTCGAGGAAGTCGGTCGTGCGAAGGTAGATCGCCAGCGCGATGACCAGCCCGACCACGTGCAGCGCCAGCGCGTCGGTCGCCAGCACGCGGTCGACCAGGTGCGGGCCGCGCATGATGCGGTACAGGCAAAGCACCATGCCCACCACGAGCACAGCGATGCCCAACTCCACAGCGACGTTCACCACGCCGCCCAGCGGACGCACGGTGTCGTCGGCCACACTTACGCTGTCCGGCAGGTCCGCCAGCGCCGCGCCGGCGGGGGCGAGCACTGCCAGCAGCATGAAAACGAGTTGCCAGGCTTGGCGGATCATGTTTCGAACACCTCGTTCATCAGTCGGCGTTTGATTTCGTCCAGGTCTCGCAACGCGGCGTCGCGATCGCGGCAGTACATGCCGTGGATGTACAGGTGCTGGCCGTCGTCGTCGATGTCGGCGGTGAGCGTGCCGGGCGTGAGGCTGATGGTGTTGGCCAGCGTCGTGATCTGCGCCGGTGTCATGCCCTGCACGCTGTAGCGGAGGATGCGCGGCGTCATGGTGTGCTTCGGCGAGAGCACTTCCCAGGCCACCTGAAGGTTCGCGATGATGAGAATACGCGTGAAGAAGCCGACGAAGCGGATCAGCCGCCACACCTTGCCCGGATAGCTGCCCGTCTTGGACACACGGCAGTAGAGCGTGATGACGAGCGCGCCCAGCAGGAAGCCGACCACGAACGTAAACGCGCTCGGGTCGCCTACGAGTGCGATGTAGAGGATCGCCATGAACAGGTTGAGCAGGAAAAGCCAGGTCATTGGGAGGTTTCTGGTTTCTGGTTTTCGGTTTCTGGTTTAAGCGTCAGGGCCTCGCGTTTGTCCGACGCGTCCTCAAGGGGCGCTTCGATGACGGTGATGGCACGATCGCCCATGACGGCGTTGATGTAGGCCGAGGGGTTTTCGAGCTGGTCGCCGGCGTTGCGGGCGACCTGGTAGACCGGCTCCGCGCCGAAGCCGAGGAACAAGGCGACCACGACGAGCATGGTCGTGCCGATGTAGCCGGCGCGGAGTTCGCCGCGTTTGGGTGCGGGGTGGTTTGCGATCGGGTCTTGCGCGGGGTTCCAGAAGCCGTAGCTCCAGATTTTCAGCATGGACAGCAGCGTCAGCGGGCTGGTGATAAGGGCGAACACGGCCACCCACCACCATTCTTCCCAGCCGGCGTGCACGATGATGAGCTTGCCGAAGAAGCCCGACAGCGGCGGCAGGCCCACGAGACTCATCGCGGCGATGAAGAAGAGCACTGCCAGGTAGACGTCGCGTTTGAGCAGTCCGCCGAGGCGGTTGAGGTTGTCCGTGCCGGCGTGCTTTTCCATGATGCCGCAGCAGAGGAACAGGCAGCTTTTCACGATCATGTTGTGAACGATGAACAGCACCGCGCCGGCGAGGGCGTAGCCGGTCATGACCACGATCGCGAAGATCATGTACCCGACCTGGCTGATGACGTGGATCGAGAGGATTCGCCGAACCTGGCTTTGCGAGACGGCTCCGAGCACGGCGAGGAACATGGTGGCGCAAGCGGAGACCGCCAGCAGCGGCACCAGCCAGTCGTCACCCGCGCCGCCGGCGAAGAAGATCAGCGGGAAGATGCGGGCGACGCAGTAGACGCCGACTTTCGTCAGCAGGCCGGAGAACAGCGCCGCGACGGAGATCGGGCAGGTGTAGTACGTATCCGGCAGCCAGAACCACATGGGGAAGAAAGCGCCTTTGACGGCGAAGACCATGAGCAGCACGGCGCCGAGGGCGGTGAAGCCGGTGGGCAGCGGTTCGCCGGCGGCCTGGAGGGTGCGGACGATGTCGGCGATGTGGGCGATGTTCAGCGTGCCGAACATGCCGTAGGTCATGCCGGCGGCCATGACGAAGACGGTGGACGCGAGCAGGTTGAGGACGACGTACTTGTAGGCCTGGCTCATCTGCTTTCGGCTGCCGCCGATGCACAGCAGGGCGTAGGAGGCCATGAGCGCGATTTCGAACGCGACGAAGAGGTTGAACAGGTCGCCGGTGAGGAAGCACATATTCACGCCGAACATCAGCAGCATGAACAGCGGGTGGTAATAGCGCCGCTCGATGCGAGGCTGCAACGTGGAGAACGAGTGGATGTAAGTTGCCAACGCCACCAGGCTGGACGCGACGATGAGCAGCCCGGAAAAGCTGTCAAAGATCATGTTGATCGCGAACGGCGAAGGCCAACCTCCGAGGTTGGTCACCATCACGCTGCCGTCGCTGACCTGGAGCAACAGCGTGAGCCCGAGCAGGGCGTTGAGCCCGAGCGCGACGACGCCCACGAGTCGGGACAGGTGCAGACTGTTGACCATCGGCACGGTCAACAACCCCGCGGCGAGCGGGATCATGCACAACAGGATGATTTGGTTTGCGGTCATGGTCTTGTATCGTTCGGGCAGTGCGCCTTAAGGTGCACTGCCTTTGTGGGGGTCAGCTCAATGTTCTTCCGCGTCGGCGCGTCCCTGTTCGGCGAGTGTTTCGATGTCGAGCGTCTTGGTCGCTCGGCTGGTGATGAAGATCATCGACAGCAGGAAGCCCATCACGCCGAAGCCGATGACGATGGCGGTGAGGATCAGCGCCTGCGGCAGGGGGTCGGCGGTGTTGGCGAGGGTGGCGGTGAGGGTTTCATCCGCGGTCACCACGGGCGGGGCCTTGATCTGCGACTCGCCGGTCTGGTCGTCGTAGACGATGGGCGAGCCGGACATCGCGATGATGCTCAGGTTCGCGGCGTGGGCGAGGAGGAACACGCCCATGGCAATGCCCTTGAGCTCTCGGCCGAGCAACATGTAGACGCCTGTGCCGAAGATGATGGCGACGCAGACGGCGACGACGAAAGTCATGCCTCTAGCTCCTCACTGAGTCGGATGATCATGCCGATCGACGCGCCGACGACGACGAGGAACACGCCCGCGTCGAAGATGAGTGCGGACGAGGCGTGGGCTGTGCCGCCGCCGGGCAAGCCGACGTAGCCGTGCCAGGTATGCAGCAGAGGCAGGCCCAGCGCCAGGGGCGCGAGCGCGGTGAGCAGGGCGATGGCCATGCCCGTGAATACGATGATCCGCGGGTGCAACGGGATGAGCTGCCGGAAGGTGTCCGGCCCGTTGGACATGCGGTAGATGGCGAGGCTGACCGCGGCGATGAGGCCGCCGATGAACCCGCCGCCGGGCTCGTTGTGGCCTTTGATGGCCATGAACAACGAGAAGAGCAATGCCAGGGGCATGATCAGCGCGACGGCGGTGCGGAGGATGAGGCTGCTCATCGTTGGTACCTCCTTCGCGGCGGGATCAGCGACCAGACGCCCACCGCTGCGAGGGCGAGCACGACGAGTTCGCCCAGCGTGTCGAAGCCGCGGAAGTCGACGAGGATGACGTTGACGACGTTGCCGCCGCCCGCGCCTCGGCCGCCGGTGGCTTGCGTGCCGTCATAAGCATGACGGAGGAAGAAGTCGCCGAGGATCGGGTGCCCCGAGTCGAACGGTGCGCCGGAGGCGGCGACAAGCGTCAGCCAGCCGAACGCCAGGCCGACGGCGGCGGCGATGCTGATACGCCCGATGCGGCCGACCCATGCGCCTTTGCTTTCGGGGTCGGGCAGGAGTCGGAGGACGAGCAGGAAGAGGATGACGCTGATGATTTCGAACATCAGCTGCGTGAGTGCGAGGTCGGGCGCTTCGTAGACCAGGTAGAGGCCGACGACGGAGAAGCCGCAGGCACCCAGCAGCAGGACGCGGACGACGCGGGCCTGAACGAGCGGGATGGCGACGGCGGTGGCACAGGTGATGACGGCGAGCGCGACGCCGGGCCAGAATTCGAAAGTGAGCGCCATCTGGGCGAGGACGGGTTCGAACATGCCGCCGTCGAAGTAGACGGCTCCGCCGAAGGCGATGAGGAATGCGAGCAGGATGAAGATGGTGTAGTCGCGGAGGTTGCCGGTCTGGACGACGCGGAAGGCCTTGCCGCCGCCGTTGACGCAGAGGTCGTAGATGGCGGGGTAGATTTTGTCGTGGACGTCGACGATTGCGCCGCGCATGACTTTGGAGTAGCCCAGCGCGACGCCGCCGAGGATGGCCAGCAGGGACATGCCCAGCGGCACGCCGATGCCCAGTTGCCAGAGTGCGGGCACGCCGGTGTAGGAAGCGCCTTCGCCGCCGAAGTAGTTGAGGTTGGTTTCCAGTGGTCGGAAGACGGCGTTCCAGAGCGGGGTGATGAGTCCGCCGAGGAACTGGAGGCTGACGATGATGAGTGCGGGGACCCAGAGCATCGCGCCCCAGAAGCCGGTTTCGTGGTGGTGTTCGTGGTGTGTGCCGGGGGCGTGGGGGGCGTGGCCGTGGTCATCGTGGACGCCGCTGCCGTGGGCGTCGGTTTCTTCATCTTCGGGGTGGTCGGGCGCGTAGTAGTCGGGCGCGGTTTCTTTGACAGGCCAGGGCGGCGGCGGTGCTTTTTCGGTTCGCAGGCCGCCTTCGAGGCCGAGCAGGGTGGTGGTAAGGCGGACGAAGATGGCGACGTTGCACACAGCGGTGAGGATCGCCATGAGCATGAGGATCCAGAAGATCGGGTGCACGCTGGTGGCGTGGTAGATGGCGTAGAGGAAGAGCTCTTTGGCCTGGAAGCTGATCGCACCGGGGAGGGCGGCGAGGCCCCAGCCGGCGAGGAGGATGGTCAGCACCATGCCCTTGTGGTGATGCCAGGCGCCGAACAGTTCGGGCAGTTGGCGGGAGGCGACGTGGCCCAGCGCGCCGGCGACGATGAAGAGCGGGGCCTTGTAGAAGGCGTGGTTGGCGATCTGGGTGATGTCCCAGTCGATGAGGTGGAAGGTCTGGTCGTGGTAGGTCATGGTCAGCGCGCCGAGGCCGTACATGCACATCAGCAGGCCGAGCTGGCTGACGGTGGTGTAGGCGAAGATGCGCTTGAGGTCGTGCTGGTTGAGGGCGATGACCGCGCCGAGCAGCATGGTGACCGCGCCCAGCGGGATGATCAGCCAGGGCCAAAGCTCGAGTGCCGCGAAGACGGGGAACAGCCTGCCGGTGAGGAAGACGCCGGCCTTGACCATGGTCGCGGAGTGGAGGAAGGCGGAGACCGGGGTGGGGGCCGCCATCGCGCCGGGGAGCCAGTAGTGGAACGGGAACTGGGCACTTTTGGTGGCAGCGCCGAAGAAGATGAGCACGAAGGCCCAGAGCATGGGGTTGGTCCAGCTCAGGGTCATGTCGAAGCCTGCGAGGCCGTCTGCGTAGATATCGCTCCACCGCCAGAGGTCGGTGTGGAGGCTGAACAGCAGCAGTCCGCCGAACATGACCAGCCCGCCGAGGCCGGTGGTGAAGAAGGCCTGCATCGCGAGCTTGACGGCCTTTTTATCGAAGCGGTCCCAGCCGATCAGCAGGAAGGAGCTGATCGAGGTCATCTCCCAGAACAGCAGGGTGAGCATGAGATAGTCGGCCACGACGATGCCGAGCATGGCGGTCGTGAACAGGCCGAGCGTGGGGTAGAAGCGGTAGAGATCGTCTTTTTCCGGGCCGAAGTAGGCCCGGGCGTAGAGCATGATGAGCACGCCCACGCCGGCGACGAGCAGGGCGAAGAATGTGCCGATGCCGTCGCCAAGGAACCCGAGGTTCAGGTGCAGCGAGGGAATCCAGGGGATCGAGTCGGTTGGCTCGGAGGTGATGCCATGGCTCGCCGCATGCGCCGCGACGAGGAGGAACGCGATCGCAGGCCCGGCCGTCGCGATGACGACGCGCGGCATAATGAGCGACCGAGGGAGGAAGAGGGTGACAACGCCCGCGATCAGCGGCGCCAGCACCGCCAGCGTGAGCAACCAGACTGCGTCCATGCGCTTAACTCAATCTTGATAGCGAAACTTGCCATCTGCCCCGCCGACGTTTGACGGACGATTGCCTTTACATCGGTCCAACGGGGTCGACGAACCGAACTTTCGTCCGATAAGGCCGCCCGGCTCCCTCGCGGGCGCCCGGCGTGGCCGTGGTCGGCGTCCATTGCCCCCGGTTTTCCCTCGGATTCCCCCGGATTCCCCCGGAATCCCCCGGACACGAATTTCCCCGTGCACCCCCGCATTAAACCCCTCTATCGGCGAACACCCCGGCCATTCGCCCGAAAAGGGGGGGTATCATGGCAGATTTGGGTTGATTTCGCCAGTTTCGCGGTTGGGGGGCGGATTTTAGTGGGTTTGGGGGGTGAAGCTGAGCGACTTACAGTCGCTCAGCCTCCGGGACACACACCAAGCCTCCACGCCTCATTATCGTTGGGGTGCCTTTCTTTCCCCAGCGCCTGGCGTGCGTTAAACTGATGTGCTTGGCGTCGGGCGGCTACGGGGCGGCTCGGCGGCATATAGGGATGCTCATGGCGACGCCACCGGACGACAAAACGCCAGCCGACCACGGCGGCCCGTCGGTACGGATCGGCCCTGACTCGCCTGCCGACGCAGCGAAGGGGGGCGGTCACGCTGCGCCAACGCCGCGCCCGACCTACGACCTTGCCGACGACGACGCTGCGGGGGGCGATCACGATTCGACGTCTACCGAGCCGTCGACGCGGACGGGTCATTCGCCGTCGGCGATGGGCGGTGGCAGCAACGACACGAGCGCTGCCTCGTCGGGCGAGTCGCGGGCGGCCCGCCGGGCCCGTCGGCTGCCGCGGAAGACGGATCGACTGATGGCGTGGCTGGCGGCGCTGCTGTGTGCGGCGGTGGCGGCGGTGCCGTTGACGGCGGGGCTGTGGCATCCGGACACGCTGCACCCGCTCGAAGCCGAGGCGTTATCGCGATCATACGAGACCTGGCAGCAGCAGGCGGATTTGCCCGTCGCGCCGGGCAGCCTCGAACGGTGGGTGCCGGTGCTCGATGATCAGCAACGGCTGGCTGACCCGCCGGGGGGGACGTGGCTGCACATGGTCGCGTTCAGCGTGCTGCAATCGAACGTTCACAGTGACGACCTGCTGCATCATGCCCGGTTGGTGTCGGTGGTGCTGGCGCTGCTGACGGTGGTGGCGGTGTTCTGGACCGGCATGTCGATCGGCGGCATTTTGCCCGCGACGCTGGCGGGCCTGATTGCCGGGGCGTTGCCCGTGCTGCTTTTCTTCGGCCGACTGGCGAACGAGCAACTGGCCAGCGTCGCGCTGGTCACGCTGGCGATTGCGGCAGCCATCTGGGCGCTGCGGCCGCTGCGCCCGGCGAATCACCTGGTCCGGCAGGGGCTTGGCTGGGCATTTTGCGGGCTGCTGCTGGGCATGGCGACGCTCACCGGCGGGCTGCCGGCGACGGTGGCGGTGATCGTGCCGCTGGCGCTGATCATCATTCTTTGCCCCGGCCGTATCGGGCATACGCTGGGTCTGGTCGCGGCGCTGTTCATCGGTGGACTGGTGGCGACGCCCTGGGCGCTGCACGTGCACGGCGAAGACCCGGAAGTGTGGCGGCAGTGGACGGCGGCGCTCGTGCCGCCGGAGGACTTCGACTGGCAGATGATGTTGATGCTGTCGGCCCAGCGGCTGGGGTTGGCGTTGCTGTTGGCGCTGCCTTGGACGGTGTGGCTGGTGGCGGGGCTGTTGCAGCCGTTCAGTACGTCGTCGGCCGGGGCGCGGACGCGGCTGTTTATTGGTTGGGTGTGGTTCATGTCGGCGTTGCTGCTGGTGTTGCTGCTGCCCGGCCGGGGGCAGGTGGGCGAGTTGCTGCTGCTCTTGCCGCCGACGGCGCTGGTGACGGCGCAGGTAATCCGGCAATTCCGCGAGCTGGCGGCGGAGGGGCGGGACGCGCGGATCTGGGTGTGGCTGTGCTGGCCACACGCGGCGGTGCTGCTGGTGGTGTCGCTGGCTGGGCCGACGGCGATGCACTTCCAGCCATGGCTGGTGAGCGAGGGTTGGCTGGATCAGTCAATCACCGCGACGATGCACCCGATGTACTGGGTGGGCATGGCGGTCTGCCTGGTGCTGCTCGTGGGGCTGAGCCTGCGATATGTCGTCCGGCGATACCCGGGCAAGGCGACGGTGTGCTGGGCGTTATGGGCGATGCTGGCCTTTTCCGCGGTGATTTACCCTGCGAGCATGGGGCCGCTGATGCAAAGCCGATCGCTCGCGTTCGTCAAGGCTGACGATGTGGCGGGGCATCTTTCGAGTTCGGCCCTACAATCGCGCGATGCTGTCAGCTCGCGCGACGCTCGCGGGGGCGCCGACGGCCGATAGTCAGGAAGGGAGCGGAAACAAATGTCACTCGCCTCGGTGCAACCCGATGGCGCAGGCCTGAGCGAAGCTCGGCCGGTGTTGTCGATCGTCGTGCCCGCGCTCGATGAGGCGGACAACGTCGGCCCGCTGGTCGAGCAGGTCGAGCAGGCGATGCGCGACGCGGCCGTCGATGCGGAGTTGATCGTCGTCGACGACGGCTCGCGCGATCAGACGCTGGCCCGGTTGCAGGCGTTGCAGCAGGGTCGGCCGTGGCTTCGTGTGTTGCACCGCGATCGGCCGCAGGGCCAGTCCGCCGCGATGCACGCCGGCATCCAGCTCGCCCGCGGCGAGTACGTCGCCACGCTCGACGCCGACTTACAGAACGACCCGGCCGACCTGCCGCTCATGCTCGCCCGCCTGCGCGAGACCGACGCCGACATGGTGCAGGGCGACCGCTCCGCGAACCGGCGCGATCATGCGATTCGGCGGATCGGCAGCCGCATCGGTCGCGGTGCCCGCCGATGGCTGCTTGGCGATGGCGTACGCGACACCGGCTGCTCGGCGCGCGTGCTGCGGGCCGACCTTGCTCGGCAGTTTCCGCTTCAGTTTCGCGGCATGCACCGTTTTCTCCCGGCGTACGCGGGCATGCTGGGCGCACGCGTGATCGAAATGCCCGTCCACCACCGCCAGCGACACAGCGGCAAGACGAAGTATGGCATGGGCCTGCTCAGCCGCGGGCCCGCGGGCCTGGTCGACTGCTTTGCCGTGCGATGGATGGCGGCCCGCTACCGCGACCCGCTCGCGACACTGCCTGCCAACGGTGACAGTGGCAGTGACAGTGACGCTGCCGGTGACGACCGACACACCGGCGACGGCCGCGATCGCCGTGACGGAGACGACCGATCATGACGCGTACCGCCCGGCTAAGCCTCGTTGCAGCCTTGCTGCTGACGTGCACGCTCGCCGTGGTCAACGTCGGCTGCGATATCGTCGCCGACAACGACGTCAGCAACGCGATCGACCTGCACGATCGGCTGGTCGACATCGAGTTGCACGAAGAGGCCGGCCAGCAATACATCGTGCTCCAGCACAACGGCGAAGAGCAGCGGCTCACCCCCGCGCAGTACATGCTTGCCCTGCAACAGCAACGCGACCGCCAGCGCGACAAGGGCTGGCTGTTCGTGCTGTTTAACATCACAAGCTGGGTTGGCGTGCTGTGGGTGGCGCTGGGCTTGAGCGGCCAGTTGATCTTCACCGGCCGCATGATCCTTCAGTGGCTCGCCAGCGAGAAGGAACGCCGATCCGTCGTGCCGCCGGCGTTCTGGTGGATGAGCCTCATCGGCGCGAGCATGCTGCTGGCCTACTTTATGTGGCGAAAAGACATCGTCGGCGTCATCGGCCAAGGCGGCGGTTGGCTCATCTACGCCCGCAACCTGTGGATGATCCACCGCCCGGCGTTCGTCGCCCCCGAGCCCGACGCGATGCCACGCGAGCCTTCCGCGTCGTAAACATCATGTTGAGCCCCTGCGCCCACGATACGGATTTACCCTTCAAACTCGGGCTCGGTGTGTATAAGACGGAAGCCCACGGCGTGACGCCGTGGGCTTCCGGTGCACCCAAGCTTCATATCCGATTCATATAAAGCCGTGTCAGTTCGTCCGACCGGCCAGCGGTACGATGATCGCGTTCGTCACCCCCATGCGTGCCCGCGCGTCGTAAGCGCCCTGGTAGCTGCTGAACGTGCCCACATGCACCAGCGTCATCGTTCGGCCGTCGGTCGACCGGGCGGGCACGATGCGCGGGCTGCCGAAGCGCATCTCGACCGAGCGCTCCGCTACTTCTTCCGCTGCGCTGCGGGCGTTCTCTTCGGTGCTGAACGCGCCAAGCTGCACGGTGTAGCCCGTCACGGACAACTGGTCCAGCGCACGCTGCCGCAGCGATTCGCTTTCCGTCGTGTTGCGTGCCAGCAGCAGCGACGTGCGGGCCTGCGGCCAGCGGCCGAGGCGCTGCTGCGCGATGCCCGCGTAAAAGTAAGCCTGCGCGCGATCTTCGCCAGACAGATACTCCGCGCCCTGCGTGAGCTGGTCGGCGGCCTGCTCGTATCGGCCGCTGCGGTATTGCAGCAGCCCGAGGTTGGCCAGCGCATCGCCGCGCAGCGAGCCGTCTCGGCTGCGGGACGCTTGCCGCAGCAGCCGCTCGGCCGAGTTTAGGCGTCCGATGCGCATCGCCGCGAGCCCGCCTACGTAGGCTGCCTCGTCACGGTCCAGCAGGTCGCCGCGTCGCGCCCGGGCCGAGCCGGCGTGGTAGGCTGCTTCGTACTGGCCCTGCTCATACAGCTCGGCGTAGTCGGCGCCCTCGCCCGGCCCGCCGGTCGCACAGCCCGACAGCCCAGCCGTCAATGCCAGCATGCACACCGCCGCCATCATCACCCCGGCAGCCCCGCGCCAGGCCCGCAGCACTGCCAGGTCCTTGACTGAAAACATGCACAACCCTTTCATGACGAATGACTCCCAGTCGCGAACTGCGAACAGGCTTGATAGTGTACCTTTGTTGACGGATTGGCGCGTTATTCGATCACCATCTCGGGAGCCTTTGACATGAGTCTGCTCTGGCCCATTCTCAAGCACGCCTTCACTGCCCCACGCACCACCGCCGTCGTGGACGACATGCAAAGCTACAGCTACCTCAAGCTCGCCGCCGCCGGCTTGTTCATGGCCAACAAGATCGCCAAAACCACCGACAAAAAACACGTTGGCGTCATGCTGCCCAGCTCCGGCGGGTTCGCCGCCGCCATGCTCGGCACGTGGATGCTCGGCCGGGTGCTCGTGCCGCTGAACTTCCTGCTCAAAAAGGAAGACCTCGCCTACATCATCCGCGACAGCGATATCGACACCATCCTCACCGTCCCGCAGATGCTCGAGTTCCTCGGCGGCCGCGACAGCCTGCCCGCGGAAACCAACGTTGTCGAACTCGCCAAGGCCGACTTCAAAGGCCTGCCCCGGCCGCGCTGGCCCAAGTCCGCCAAGGACGACGACCTGGCTGTTATCCTCTACACCTCCGGCACGAGCGGCAAGCCCAAGGGCGTCATGCTCAGCCACGGCAACCTGCACCGCGATGTCGACGCCGCCATCGAGCACGCCGGCCTCAGCTCGGCTGACACGTTCCTCGGCGTGCTGCCGCAGTTTCACAGCTTCGGCCTGACCGCGCTGACACTACTGCCACTGCGCCTGAAGTCACGCGTCGTCTACTCCGCTCGCTTCGTGCCCAAAAAAGTCGTCGAGCTCATCCGCGAGCATCGCCCGGAAATCTTCATGGGCGTGCCTTCCATGTACGGCGCGATGCTGTCCGTCAAAGACGCCACCAAGGAAGACTTCAGCTCCGTCCGCATCCCCATCTCCGGCGGCGAGCCGCTGCCCGATGCGCTCTACGACGCGTGCAAAGAAAAGATCGGCATCGAACTGCTCGAAGGCTACGGCCTGACCGAAACCTCGCCCATCGCGACATGGGCCACACCCACTCAGAAAAAACGCCACTCCGTCGGCCGTGCCCTGCCGGGCGTCACCGTCGTCACCGTCGATGACAACGACAAGCCACAGGGCGCGAACGAGGAAGGCGAAATCGTCATCGCCGGCCCCATCATCATGCAAGGCTATTACAAGCGCGACGACCTCACCGACGAAGTCATGTTCGACCTGCAACTGCCCGATCGTGACAAACCCATCCGCGCCTTCCGCACAGGCGACATCGGCCACATCGACGACGAAGGCTACGTCTTCATCACCGGCCGCAAGAAGGAAATGCTCATCATCGGCGGCGAAAACGTCTTCCCTCGCGAGATCGAAGAAGTGCTCAACAAGCACGAATCGGTCAAAGCCTCGGCCGTGATCGGCAAGGCCGACGACATGCGCGGCGAAGTGCCGATCGCGTTCGTGGAAGTCGAAGACGACGCCGAGTTCGATGCGGGCAAGGTGCGCAGTCATTGTCGGGAGCTGCTCGCGCAATACAAAGTGCCGCGTGAGATCCACGTCGTCGACGAACTGCCGCGCAGCCCCACTGGGAAAGTGCTTCGGCGGGAGCTGAAAAACAACAGCGACTGATCGGTCGGCCACGGATCGCGTTGGCCGATGTGGTGGATCGTTTGCAAATGCCTGGCTGCGTCCGAGGCAGCGGCGGGCGGGCGCGCTGCCTGCGAAGCAGGGGGGGTGTGATAAGTGATTGCGGATTGGACATGAACCTCGGATCCCCGTAGCCCCACGCGGGAGCTGGCCTTCGTCCGATAAGCAGCAAATCGTTACAGGCTGCAAAGTCGGCTTACGTCGCATAGGTCGATCACCGATAAATCCTTCGCCTGCTTGTCCGCCTGACACCAGGGGTGATGCCCGCGTGCATGACCGTTGTCAGGTTTTCCAAGCGTAACCAGAGGGATAATTAGATGTTGCGATTGCGTTTGGCCGGAATCCGTCAATGGGTCGATTATCGCGGGTGGCGCGGCTGCTGGATGGGGTTGGTTGTGGCGGTGTTGACCCTGGCCGTCAGCGCGCAGTCGATGTGGGCGTTCGATACGAATCCGGTGGAAGCCCGGTGGACCAGTGGCCAGGGAAACTGGTTCATCGCATCGCATTGGAGCACTGGCGAAGTGCCGGACGGAACCACCGCCGTGGAAATCGGGAGAGATTGGGAGGTTTTATCGGTCGAGATCGACCAACCCGGCGCGATAGCATATAGCTTGGATCTCAGCGATCGGCTCGGAGGTGCGAGTATCGACATCAAGGAGGGGGGAACGCTTGATGTGTTGGCTGGCGGCGCGCGGATCGGACAGTTCGTGGTCGGCATTACGGAGCTTTTCGCGAACAGCCGGATGTCGGTGGCGGGCACGACTGAGATTGGTACGTACGGCCACGGGACTTTGATCCTCGGCGAGGGCAGCCGATTCGAGACGAACCAGCCGATCATCCTCGGCGTCGCGACCGAAAGCACTGGCACGATTGTGATCCGAGGCGACACGGCCGGCGTCATCGACGCCCCGGCCATCCAGAGCGGCGACGGCACCGCCACGGTCGACTTCAATCACACCGATCTCGACTACTGGTTCACCCACGACGGGACCGCCGACGGGGACGCCGTC
>JBGUBD010000017.1 GCA_041821185.1 Phycisphaerales bacterium AB-hyl4
AAACCTGGCGTCCTGGACCAGGCTAGACGAAGGGGACGTCTGCCGAAACACCCGAAAGGTTCGGCAAGGTCGACCATTGTAGAAACTAAGCGGCGGCGGGCAAGTCGGGGGTGCCGATGAGCCGCGGCGGGCTTCCCGGCGGGATCAATCGTAGCGGAACACGCCTTTTCGCCAGGCATAAAGGAAGGCGATAATCGTGGTCAGCACGAAAAACAACATACGTGCCAGAAACAACGGGGAGAGCGGTTCGCCCAACTCGCCGCCGAGGCTCGCGAATGACACGGCCCAGGGGTAGAGGAACACGATCTCCACGTCGAACAGCAGGAACGTCATCGCCACGATGAAAAAGCGGACATTGAAGCGTCGGCGGGCCGAGCCGATCGGGTTCATGCCCGATTCGTAAGCCATGCCCTTGACTGCGCCGGCCCGGCCGGGGCCGAGCACGGTGGTGGCGATGATGTTGAACGCCCCGAAAAACAGGGCCATCGCCACCAGCACGCCCAAGGCGGCGTAGTGGTTGACGTCGTAGACAGCAAGAGTGGTCGGAAGCAGATCCATAGTCGCGACAGTTTAGCACGGTCCGGGAAGGGGGCAAATGCGGGGGCAGGCGTGCGCTTTTCGGGAGAGCGTCTTGTGAGTTATTGCCAATCTATAGTTCGGCGATCGAGGACTCATGTCGGTTCAGACTTTATTTGCTGGCAGAGCTGCTCGCGGGCGGGGGCGATTGTGCGCGCTTAAGGCGGCTCGACTGTGAAGGTGTGCCGGTTCTGCGGTCTGACGAAGCTTCGGTTTTGGGGGGGAGTGGGAAATTTGGCGAACCGGGCTTGTCGTGCGGGCGGTTGAATCGTCCCTTTACTGGCGTCGTCAGGCTGGCTCGGCCGGGGGGCTCGGCCGGGGGATGAAAATGGGAGCCAGATGCGGCTTGGGCCGGTTCGCGAAGTTAAGTCGAGTTTGGAACCGGTCGATGGATATCGAGACTGAATATGTATGCGATGTTGCTCCAGTTCGGCCCCAGAGCAGCGTCGTGGACAGGGGGGCCGAGACAGAACAAAACGGTCGGGCGAGCCCGGCCAGCGTCGCGGGACATGCAGCGGGCTCATGTGAGGCCGTGCACAAATCACCAGGGTAGACCAACTACCTAAGAAGAGGAGAGTATTGAAATGTCGGCACACCGCAAGATGGCAGCTAAGGGTTTTACACTTGTCGAAATTCTGATCGTCGTGGTCATCCTCGGCATCCTGGCCGCGATCGTGATCCCGCAATTCACGCGGGCCAGCGAATCGGCGCAGGCGGCCAGCGTGGCCAGCCAGCTCCAGACCATCCGCAGCCAGGTCGAGCTGTACCAGGTCCAGCACAACGAGTATCCGAACTTTGCGGACAACGAGTGGGCGGATATGACCAGCACCTCGCTCTCGAGCGGCTATGGTCCTTACTTCCAGAACCCGCCTCGTAACCCGCTCGCCCCCTCGGATGACAAGACGGCGATCATCACCAGCGGTGAAGACGGCGCCTGGTTGTGGGACACGACCACCAACCGCGTCAAGGCCATTGTGAAAGGTGGCAATAACGTGACCGACGCCCTGAAGCAGGCCGGTCTGCTTGATGACGCCGACGAGGATGTTGAGTTCGGCGACTTCATCGTCGCGGGCGATTGACCGATCGTCGCATCGCCATGAGAATTCTGACAGTCCCGGTCTGACGGCCGGGGCTGTCTTTCGTCCGACAACCTTCACCCTCCACAAGGATTTTCCCAACATGCATTCGATGAAGTACCTCAATGGCGTGTTGACTGTGTTGGCAGTGGTGCTGACGCTCAACCTCTGGGTCGCGTTGACTGATTCGGATACCGCGGCGAGCGATCGGTTGACGATGACGCAACAGGCTCATGCTCAGGCAGCGGGTCCGCCGAACTCGGCGCAGCAGCGTCGCGAAATGATTGATGCGATCAAGCAGACCAACACGCAGTTGGCCGAGCTGAAGTCGCTGCTGACCTCGGGCGAGGTTCGCGTCCGGGCCGAGCTGCCGGCACGCGATGATGCTGGCGAGTGATGTGGAATGAGTAAAAAGTTGTGCCCCGAAGTGCACGGTGTCACACCGTGGGCTTCCGCGAGAAGTGCTATGCCCATGCGTCGCGGCTATACGTTGATCGAAGTGCTCGTGGTGGTGGTGGTGCTTGGCATCGTCGCGGCCATTGTCGTGCCGCAGATGCTCCAGGCGGGCACGCTGGGCGTGCAGGCGGCGGCGCGGATGATCATTGCCGACATTCTTTATGCGCAGAACGATGCGGTGGCTCACCAGGCCGAGCGTCGGGTTGTGTTTGATGTCGAGGGCAATCGGTACATGGTCACCGACGCGTCGGGCGAAACGCTGTCAACGCCTTGGCGGGGCAGCGGGGATCGGTTTGTCGTTGATTTTTCGCGCGACAAGCGTTTCGCCGGCGTGCGACTGACGGAAGTCGACTTCGCGGACGAAACGACCCTTGCGTTCGATGAGATGGGCGGCGAGGCGGGGGACAACCCCTCCGGCGGGCACATCATTATCGAGTTCAACGAAGAGCGCTTTCGTATTGAAGTCGCGCCGTACACGGCGCGCGTGACCATTTCGAAGTTGTAAGCCTTGCGATTGATCAGGACGTGATACGTGCGTCGGCGCACGTATGTTTGTCATGCGCTGGTGCTGTACCACGCAACCCAAGTGGCACGTTTAGCCCCGCCGTCTACGGCGGGGCGCATCCGGATGCGCCTCCGCGTGGGCGCGGGGGCTAAACAGGGTGACTCTGATTCCACGCATAACGTGCGTGCCGCGTTTGCCGTGCGTCGGAGTCGATTCCGCAATCGACGAATATGTCTTTTCTGTGGGTTAGCGCACCTTGAGAAGTTAATTCGGTTCGGCGGCCAGCCGATAGCAATCGCAAGCGACCCGAGATGGCGGGGCGCGTGTTGCTTTGCAACAGGGAGGCGAATGTGCTGTCAAGACTATTTACAAGATCACAGTGGCCGATCGGGCTGGAGCTTGGACACCGCCAAGTGCGGTTGTTACAGGCTGGCGGATCGCGGTCGGGCTGGCAGGTGCATGCGTTGGCGGAGCGGCCGCTGACGGGTGGGCCCGCAGTGGACGAGCCGACGTATCACGAAGCCGTCGCCGAGGCCGTCGCGGCGATCGTGTCGGAAGGGCGTTTCGTTGGAACGGAGCTGATCAGTGCTCCGCCGACGTCGGTGGTACAGGTGAAGAACCTTCGGCTGCCGATCATGCCCGCACACGAACTGACGGAAGCGGTGATGTGGGAAGCGAACGATCGGTTGAAGATTGATCGCAACACAAACGAAATTCGCTTTTTCAACGCCGGCGAAGTTCGGCAGGGCACGGAGACACGGCAGGAAGTGATCCTGCTGGCGGTGCCGCGAACATTTATTGAAGCACATGTCGAGGCGATGGCGAAGCTGGGCCTGGACGTGGTGGCGATCGACGCGCCGATGGCGGCCTTGGCCCGGGCGGTGCATGAGCAGGCCCCCGCGCTGCCGAGGACCGAGGCGGACGACGATGCCGCGGCTGCGTTGGCAAGCGGCGCGTCGGCGGTGGCGTCGGATGCCCGGCTGATCCTGCAGGTGGGCGAGCGTGAAACACAGGTGGTGATTGCACGCGGCCGACAGATCAGTTTCTTCAAGCTGATCGACTTCGGCCTGACGAGTCTTCGTGAGACGTGGTCGGCGGCGGGCATCACGGTGGACGATATGACGCAGCCGGGCGAGGCGGCAGTTCGCGCCGCGTCGGGCGTGCTGTCGGAACTGGTTCGCGAACTGGTGTTGTGCCTTCGTTATTACAGCGTGACCTTCCGCGGCGATCGGCCGGTGCAGGCGGTGCTCGCCGGCGCGGGCGCGATGCCCTGGTTGGCCAAGGGACTTGGCGAACAGACGTCGATGGACGTTCGTTGTGCCGAGCTGATTGCCGACGACGCGGTGGCTCGCACGACGCCGGGCGGTGTTGCTGCGTGGTGCGCTGCGTGTGGCCTTGCACTTCATCCACGCGCCGGCATGTCGGCGGGGAGGGCTGCCTAAATGGATATTGATTCGATCAACTTTATGCCGCCGAGCTACCAGCGGCGTCGTGCCGATCAGCAGCGACGCTGGCGGCAGGTCGCGCTGGTCGGGCTGTTGTGCGTCGGGCTCGCCGGCTGGTCGCTGATGCAGCGAGGCCAGACATCGCAACTGCGTGATCAGGCGGCGATGTACGACCAGCAGGTCGCGGCTGCCGAGCAGCAGATGAAGCAGGTTCAAGAGCTTCGCCGTGAGCAGTCGGAGTTGAGCACACGGTTGGCGTTGTGGCATCGCCTTGGCCAGCCGGTGTCGCATGGGAAGGTGTTCGCGACGCTCGCGGGCGAGTTGCCCGCGTCGGTCGTGCTCACTCGACTGGACGTGCAGGCGCATCGTCCGGTGCAAGCCGCGACGCCGAGCAGCGGTTCGCGTCGCAGCAGCAGCCAGGTGAGCAACGTGACGGGCCCGGCTGCCGACCGTTTGGCGCTGGACTTCGCAGGCATCGCACCGGATGACATGACGCTCGCGAACCTGCTGAATCAGTTGAAGGACCACCCATTGTTCTCGGATGTGAAATTGCATTTCAGTCGATCGGTGCGTGTGCACGGTGCGACTGGCAGGCAGTTTCGCATTGAAATGAATGTGCCCTTG
Organism: Phycisphaerales bacterium AB-hyl4; assembly: GCA_041821185.1. Classification (NCBI taxonomy): domain Bacteria; kingdom Pseudomonadati; phylum Planctomycetota; class Phycisphaerae; order Phycisphaerales; family Phycisphaeraceae; genus Natronomicrosphaera; species Natronomicrosphaera hydrolytica. The sequence goes on from JBGUBD010000017.1 coordinate 4,683, forward strand.
GACCGCGATTACCAGGCGTTGCCTGCGAAGGAGGGGGTGGCCGATGCCCGTCGATAAACGTGACTTGAAATTGCTTGGGTTGAGCGCTGGTGTGATGTTGCTGTTGGTCGCGGTGCTCTGGCTTCCCGGCGCGATGGAACGGCGAGAGCTGAGCCAGCGGATCGACGATGCGAAGCAGCGGCTGGCAGGTGAACTCGCGGACGTGCAGTTGCTGCACCCGCTGGGCGAGCAGGTTGTTCAACTGCATGCCGCGATTGATGAGGCGCCGCACCACGTTCCGGCGCACGACGAGCTGGACCACCTGTTGCGTCGGTTGACCGAGGCATTGGATGCGTTCGACCTGCAACAGCAGGAAATCGTCACCGAGCGTACGCGTCGCTACGACGACCATGGTGTGAGCACCGTATCGATGCGATTTGAGGGCGGCTTCCCCGCGACCTACGGGGTGTTGCAGCAGATCGAGTCGATGCCCCGGCTGGTTCGCCTGGATCGCGTGAGCTTCGAGCCGGCGTCAAGCGACATCGGTGGGGCGTTGCGTGTGCAGGTGCAACTGAGCTCGTTTTTCACTGACTGACCGCGAATCCAAAGAGGAGGCACGCCGTCATGGGCGAGCATTTGCAGAATTTTATCGATCGGGTCAAGCAAGACCGCAAGTTGGCGTTGATGCTTGTGCTGTTGATGGTGGGTTTGTTGCTGTGGGGTCGCCTGCTGCTTCAGCCGTCGGTTCCGCGGACCGCGACGGCCGAGCCGAGCCGAGCGACAGCGGTCGTTCCCGATAGCGGATCGGTGGTCAAGGCCTCCCGCCCGGATCGGCCGGTGGTGGAGGTGGAGCTGCCGGACTACCTGGCGCGGGATCTGTTCAACTTCCCTTCGGACGAGTTCGCCTGGGCAGCGCCAAAAAAAGCAGAACAAACGACGATGGAAGAAAAGTCGGGCTCGGAAAGGTCCGATGATCAGCTACGGTCCGCCACTGTGCGGAAAGCGGCAGAAAACCTGCGGCTACGGAGCGTGATGATGGGCGAAAACCCCTCGGCTGTGATCAACGGCCAGGTGCTTCGGCCCGGGCAGCAGATTCAGGGTTTCACGCTGCTGGAAATTGCGAAGAGGCATGTGCTGCTCGAACAGCATGGCGTGATCGTCCGATTGAGACTGTAAACCCCCGTGGATCAATATTGTCCCGAGCCCACGCTCCTCCAATAGCGGACTTAGAGGTGGGCGTCTCGTAAACAAGGCTGCACGAAGCATCCCTAAGGAGTAGTGTGATGGTCATCCGATACAACAAGCGCCTGGCGGGCCTTTTTTTTTGCCTTACCGGTATCGGTTATGCCGGTCCGGTGACACTGGCAGACGAGGTTGAGCCGGCAAGCCCGGCAGTCGAGGAAACTGCAAACGATCGTGAGGTGGTGGACGCCCACGGTGATCCTCGTGACCTGCCTGAAGGGCAGACTGTCGAGGTCGGGTCGTTCGGGCAGATCGATCTGCACGTCAAAGATCTGCCGCTCACCCAGGTGCTCCAGCTGCTGAGCATCCAGAGCCAGCGCAACATCGTCGCGTCACGGCAGGTCTCGGGGAATATCTCCGCAGACCTGTATAACGTTGACTTCTACGAAGCGCTGGACGCCATCCTCCACCCCAACGGCTACGGCTACGTGGAGAAGGGCAACTTCATCACCGTCTACACGCTCGACCAGATCCGTGAGATGGAAGATGCCGAGCGACGACGCGTTTCGCGCATCGTTCGCCTGAACTACATCACCGCCGGCGACGTGTCCGCCTTCGTCCGGCCGCTGCTGAGCCGGGACGGTGGCGAAATCTCCGTCAGTGGTGAAGTGTCCGGCAGCATGCAGCCGACCTCGTCCGATGCTGGTGCGAACCGCTATGCCCATAGCGAAACCATCATCATTCACGACTACCCCGACAACGTCAAAGAGATCATCCAGGTCATCGAAGAGCTGGACGTGCGACCCAAGCAGGTGCTCATCGAAGCCACCATCCTTCAGGCGACCCTCAGCGAAGCGAACGCGTTCGGCGTGGACTTCGCCCTGTTCGCGGAGCTGGATTCGCTCGACTTCTCCACACCGCTTGGCGCGGTGAATGAGATGATCGCCGGCGGCTCGCCGGGCACGGGCGGCGCGGTGTCGTCAACGGCCGGCGGCACGGCAGGTGGCGCCTCGTCTATCAAGCTCGGCTATGTCGGCAACGATGCGTCGGTGTTCGTGCGTGCTCTTGACTCGGTAACAGACACGACCGTGCTCGCGACGCCGAAGATTCTGGCGCTCAACCGTCACGGTGCGAGCCTGCACGTCGGTGAACAGCTTGGCTATCTCTCGACGACGCAGACGGAAACCGCGGCCACGCAGACCGTTGAGTTTCTGGATATTGGTACTCAGTTGAACGTGCGGCCGTTCATCAGTGAAGACAACTATGTTCGTCTTGAACTGAACCCGCAGGTCAGCGACGGTTTCACGCAGGTTGAAGCAGGCACGATCGTGCCCACCCGTACGCGACAGGAACTGACGACGAACGTCATCATTCAGTCGGGCCAGACGGTTGTGCTCGGTGGTCTGTTCAAGGAAGACACGACGGTAGATCGTCGTCAGGTGCCGGGCCTGGGCGACATTCCGATCATCGGCGGCGCGTTCCGCGGGCAGGATGACACGGTTCGCCGCAGCGAGGTGATCTTCCTGATCAAGCCGACGGTGATTCGCGATGAGGCGTTGTATGTCGCCGGTGAGCGGGCGAGCGATACGGTTGAAACGGCTCGCGTGGGCGTTCGCCGCAACCTGCTTCCGTGGTCGCGTACGAAGCTGACGAGCTCGCACTTGTCGCAGGCTCATGAGCACTTGCGTCAGGGTGACGAAGAGAAGGCGCTGTGGAACGTGAACGTGGCGTTGCACTTGAACCCGACCTCGTTCGACGCGTTGCAGTTGAAAGAAGAGATTACCGGCCAGCGTGTGGCCGTGCCGGACCGTGGCGTGCTGCGTGATGCGGTGGACCACATGATTGACTCGCAGATCGACCTTGAGCCGGAAGTCGGCAGCACGGAGCCGATCGAAATCGGCGACGAAGATTCGGACACGGGTCGCAGCTCGATGCCCGCGACCGAGCCGGACGCCGAAGCCGGTGAGGGTCTCGATGCCGATGCCGATGCCGACGCCGACACGTACGATGAAGGTGACGCGTACGGCGAAGGCGGCACCTATGACGCCATCGAAACGGATGATGCCAATGCCATCGACAACGACGGCGACATGAACGGCGATGCCGGCTACGGCGATGATGCCGACGCGGAAGCGGATCAGGAGCCGATGTCTTATGGCTCGGATGATGACGCCGCGGATGAGGCGATGAACGAAAGCATCGCGCAGATGATGGAACAAATTCGCGAAGAAGAAGACGCGACCAACGACAGCATGGAACCGGTCGACTGAGTCGGCCGACGATGAACCACGGAGCCCGTGTTTAACGACGCGGGCTTCGTTTCGTGCAACGCGTGCTTGCATTGTTTTCGAGCCGCGAGGGGAAAGCACAGGAGACAACGAATATGAATCGCAACCGAACCAAGCGTGGCTGGTCCCGACTGATGCTTGCCGTGGTGGTGGTGACGCCGGTGCTGGTGGCCGGCGGATGCCAGTCGCAGTCGAACCACGAACAGAACGTCAACGCAGCGAACGATCGTTGGCTGCAGACGCGATCGTCGATGATGCTGGAGCTGGCCCAGCAGCAGTTCGATACGGGCGATCTGGATAACGCATCGCGAACGGTGCGCGATGCCATGGCGATGGACCCGAGCAACGCTCGGTTGCAAGTGCTCGCAGGCCGAATCTCGCTCGAGCGGGGCCAGCTCGAACGCGCGTATCACCTGTTCCAGGCGGCGATCGCACTGGACGACACTGCGTCGGAGGCACACTATTACAAGGGGCTTGTGCTCCAGCGGTGGCAACGACACGACCGCGCTCACGAGAGCTACAAGCGAGCGTATGAGATCACGCCTGACGATGCGGGCTACCTCATGGCCGCAGCGGAGATGCTTGTTGAGATCGACCGCCTTGAAGAAGGCATTGCGATGCTCGAAGGGCAGTTGAACTACTTCGACCAGAACGCGGCGATCCGCGCGGCGCTGGCGCACCTGCATGCGATGAACGGTCGGCCGGACCTTGCGGTAACGTACTTTCGACGAGCGTCACTGCTCGACCCGGATAACGACAAGCTGCGCGAAGACCTTGCACTGACGCAGATCGCGTCGGGGCAGATGGAAGACGCGATTCGTACACTCGAGAGTTTGCTGAAGAAGGAAGAGTTCTCAGGACGTCGAGGGCTTCGGCTGGCGCTGGCGCGTGCGTATGAAGAGATTGGACAAGACGCGCAGGCCCGCGAGCAGTACCTGCGTTTGGCGCGCGGTGAGCGGGCCGAGGGGCGGGACTGGATCCGCCTGGCCGAGATTTCATGGGGCGAAGGCGACACGAACGGGACGCTGTACGCGGCGAACCGGGCAATTGAGCTTTCGCCCGGCCGACATGAAGGGTACCTGTTTGCAGGGCTCGCGTGGCAGCAGCGCGATCGGCTGGACGATGCGCTGAAGATGTTTGATCGTGCTGCGGATCTGGCGCCGAGCGAGGCGTCGCCGTTGATATTGCGCGGCATTGCATTGCAGCGTGCTGGTCAACGGGCGGCCGCGGCGGAGGCGTATGAGAAAGCGCTCGAGCGGCAGCCGGACGACCATCGAGCACAGCGGCTGCTGAGCCAGGTGGCCGGCGCGCAATGATTACGAGTTGATTGATTGGAAATAAAAGAAGCCCACGCTTTGACGAGCGTGGGCTTCTTTGTTGTTGGGTGTTGTGTTGTGTTGTGTTGTGGATCAAAAGCGGACGGAAGCGCCGAGGGTCAGGCCGTAGGCGTCGCCGTCGGAGTATCGTCGGCCGTCGTAGCGGAGGTAGCCGCTGAGGTGTCGGTCGAACAGCACGCCGAGGCCGGCACTGTAGTAGAAGACGTCGTCATCGCGTTCGGCGACGTTGATGGTGAACGAATCGCCGCCGGAGACGAAGCGTGCTCGCATCGTGCCGCTGGTGGAGAGGTGTTCGCGTTCCCAGCCGCCGGCGAGCTCGGGGACGAACTGGACGTTGTTGACGTCGAAGCGGTAGTCAAGTGTGAGTCCGACACGTGTTCGAAGCGAGTCGGAACTGCGTGAATCGACGTCGAGTGCGCCGACGCCGGACTCGGTGTAGCCGTCTTCTCGGAGGTAGAGATATTCGGCGGAGGCGGTGGGGGTAAGGTGGAAGCGGTTGAAGCTGAACTGGTACCCGCCGCGGACGAATGCGGAGAGGTCGTGGCCGTTGTGCTTGCTTTCGGTGGTGAGGCCGAGTGCGGGCATGTTGCGTTCGGTTTCGAAGCGGTGGTAGCCGTAGGTCGCGGCTGCGTCGATGAACCAGGGCATGGGTGAGTAGCTGATCTGGGGGCCGACGCGTAGCGAGCCGATTTCCTGTTCGCCGCGTCGGGCGTCGAGGTCGATTTCGGTTCGGGTGTAGCCGACGGCGAGCCCGGCGTAGAAGTTGTTGAACAGTTGATAATCGAAGCCGGTGAGGAAGCCGTAGGACGTGGCGTCGTAGCCGAGTCTGCTGTTGGTGGTGTCCTGATCCTGTTGGCCGCGCATGGCGTAGGCGAAGACGCTCCAGTCTTCGTCCGGTTCTTCGTCAAAGCGGCGCCAGTCGCGTCGTGGTGCGACGCGTTCGTCGCGGCGGTCGAGTGTTTCGCGGAACAGCCAGGGGCTGTCTGCGGCGCTGGCGAGGGCGGACTCGAAGGGGGCGTCGTTGTTTCGGGCCATGTTCGCCGTATTGGGCACGCCGAGGCGTCGGGCGGAATGGTGTCGGCCGAGGGCGCTGTGGTTCATGGAGGTGTTGTCGAAGACGACGGGTGCACCGGCCTCGTACGCCTGGGGGCCGATGGAGGGCGCGGCGCTCAGGAAGGCGTCTTGTTCCAAGGCGAAGCCGACGCTGTCGAACAGGTCGACCAACGCATTGAGCAGCGGGTCGTCCCGGTCGAATTCGACAAGCGAATCGAGGGCGCGGGCGATTTGGCGGGTGTTGTGGTCCGCATCAGAGGCGAGGTCGGCGAAGAAGTCGCGGGTCGCGGCGGAGACGATGAGCATGTTGTCGCCGTTGTTGAATTCGTAGGGGTTCAACCGGACGAATCGCGACCAGGAGCGAAACCAGACGTTGTCGTCGAGTGTAATACCGCCCTCGGCTTCGACGATGAGGAAGATGTTGTCCTGTTCGACCGAGTCGCCGCCGTCGGCTTCGCGGAAGTAGATAATGCTGTTGTTGTGGAAGGTTGCTTCGCCGGGCTCGCCGCCGGCGGCGTTGAGGACGAGGCGGTCGGCGTCGGTGTCGGCGAGTGTGCCGCCTTCAAAGCCTGCGCCCTCGAGTTCGATTTCGAGGGTGCTGTTGGCGAGGCCTTCGTAGTTGCCGTTGATGGTGATCGTGCCGATGGACTGGCCGGGAGCGACGATGCCGCCGCTGTGGTTGGTGAGGTTACCGTTGATGGTGGCGTTGCCGCCGTAGCGTCCGGCGTTGAGCACGTCGCCGGCGACGGTGCCGTCCATGTAGAAGGTGGCGTAGTTTTCCAGGTCACCCGGGACGGAGTCGTCGGGCATGTGGACGTTCCCGCCGAAGATGCGGGTGGTGCCGGTGTAGTTGGCGGTGGCGTTGGCGAGGTTGTGGGTTGTGCCGCTGGTGCCCATGAAGTCGAGGCCGCCGGTGCCATTGATCTGGCCGGTGAACAGGGAGTTGGCGCTGCCACTGAGTGCGAGTCGGTTGTCGTTGAGTTGGACCGTGCCGCCCGGTCCGCCGGTGCCATCGCGAAGGGCGGCGATGGTTTCGTCGTTGTCGTTGAGCTGGAGCGTGGCGTTTTCGTGGATGACGAGGCGGGTGTGGTTGGAGAGGTTGTTGTCGTGGCCGGAGAGGACGAGTGTGGTGTTGTTGCGCAGCTCGGTATCGCCGGTGTAGTTGCTTTGGCCGGTGAATTGGAGTTGAGTGCTGCCATCGAGGATGAGCGAGCCGGCGTTGCCGACGATGCTGCCGGCGAAGGTGGTGCTTGCGCTGCCGCCGATGGTGAGGGTGTTGTTGTAGATGGCGACGGTCGAGCCGGCGACGCCGGCGAGCGAGCCGATGGTTTCGTCGTCGCCGATGGCGAGGCCGGTGTCATCGCTGCCGGTGATATTGACGGCGCCGGAGCCGGGCAGTGCGTTGTTGATTGAGTAGAGGATGCCCTGCTGGATCTGTGTGCCGCCGGTGTAGGTGTTGTTGCCGGCGAGGGTGAGCATGCCTTCGCCGTCGACGAGCAGGTTACCGCCGCCGCTGATTGCACCATCAATGTTGGCGAGGTGTCGTCCGGTGAAGGTGAGTGTGCCGTTGCCGACGAGGTCAATGTCGCCGTCGATCTGGAGGGTGCCGGCGTTGGCGCGCAGGGTGAGGTCGCCTGCGGCGTTGATGCTCAGTTCGATCGTCTGGACGAGTGGTGACTGGTTTCGGATTTCGCCATCGTTGTTGATGGTGACGGTGTTGCCGAAGAGGGTGAAGGCTTCGGCGCTGGTGGCGAAGATGATGCCGGCGATATTGAGGCCAGCGATGTTGTTCTCGGCGGTGTCGGTGTCGATGCCGGTGAACATGAGCTGGTCGCCGGCGGAGGGCGCGCCGTCGTACCAGTTGTTGGGGTCGCTCCACGTGCCGTCGCCTTCGCCGGTCCAGACGGCGATGTCGTCGATGTTCTGCGTGCCGCCCTGGGTGACGGCGTGTTCGAGGGCCATCGCGAGGTTCAGGCGTGGGACGGAGATGGTTTGGCCGTCGTCTTCAATGAAGACATTGGTTTCGATGAGGGCATCGTAAATTTCATCGAAGGTGGGTCGCCTGCCCCAGTAGTCTTGGTAGACCTCGTTGATTAGAAGGACAGCGCCAGCGACGAGCGGAGCGGCATAACTGGTGCCGTCACCGACGTCCCATTGGTCGGCGGCGTCGCCGACGAAACGGCGTGGCATGGCTCCGACGTTGTCGACACCTGGTGCGAACAGGTCGAGTGCGTCGCTGTAGTTTGAGAAATCTGCGATGAGCTCTTCCGAGAGATCAGTGGTGTTGCGGACGGAGGCGCCGACGCTGATGGCGTTTTCGATAATGGCAGGGAAGGAGAGTCCGTCGTCGAAGGCCTCGTTGCCTGCGGCGATGACGACGGGGATGTCGAGGGCGCGGAGCGTTGCGATGGCGTCGATGATGTCTGGGACGAGAAAGCCGGGCACTTCGTTTTCGTCGTCGTAGGGACCACCACCGCCGAGTGAAAGGTTCAGGACGCGGATGTCAAATTCTTCGTGGTTTTCGATGACCCATTCAAGGCCTTGGAGAATGTTGTGGTCGTAGCCGAAGCCTGCGTTGCCGAGGACGCGGAGGGAGAGGATATTCGCGCCGCGTGCCACACCGCCGAACTCGACTTCAGTGCCGGCGGCGAATGTCTGGCCGTCGAGCGTGAGGGATTGGGTGAGGATGCCGGTGGTGAACGGGTTACCTGCGGCGAGCGCGGCGACGAACGTGCCGTGCATATGTCCGTCGGCCCAGTGGGTATCTGGGGTGGCGATGGGCGCGAGGCCGCCGGGGGCGGAGTTGTAACCGCCGATGACCCGAGTGCCGCCGCTGCCGTTGGCGAAGATGCTATGCAGCGGGTCGATGCCCGTGTCGAAGACAGCGAGCCCCTGCATCGCGCCGCCGGAGCGGGTCATCGCGCCGAACCGCCCGTCGCTTTCGATATCGGTCCACCCGATAATATCGAGGTAGGGGACGAGGTCTGCGTGGGCACGCGTCTGGCCGAGCAGGGTGATGAGAACGAGGGCAGGAACGACTGCGAGCCAGCGTCGGACGAGCGTAGGCATGCCGGGAATCCCCAATAATGTCTCACGCACCAAAAGAACGACGGCACGCGACATGCATAATAAAGATGGCGAGCCAGATGCGGTTGCGCCCCTTGCGCGGATTGCGCCTGTTACGCCGATGATGCCAGTAAAATGACATGCATCGCCGAAAAACGCAAGTTGTTTGTGTCGCTTGGGGTACTTTCGTCGTGCGATCACCATGAGAATCAGCGAATGAAAACGCTGTTCATCGCGATCGGGCCGCTGGTGATGGCGCGGCTGGCATGGCGAGACCGATCAGCGTCGCGAGGGGCGTGCTCGGCGGCGCTCCGGCCTATCTTGTGGCGGAGGTGGTTCGGGGTGGCGGAGCTCGACCTCGGCGGGAATGTTGTATCGCGTGCGGACGACGGGGACGAACATGAGCACGGCGTTCATGTGGTAGGTCTGGCCGATCTCCGGGCCGTGGCCGAACAGTCGGCGGTGGGTCTGCGTGTCGAAGGCGGTGATGGCGAGGGCGGCGAGACCTTTTCGCCGACTCTCTTTGAAGATGGCCAGTTCGGGTGTTTCGATGGGCGTTGCGCCGGGCACGGGGAGGGCGAAACTGGGGATGCCCACCAGCGCGTCGCGCGAGGCCATGCCCACCGCGGCGGTGCGCAGTTCGAGGCGGACTTCGGCGTCGGCTTCGTCGTTGACGAGAATGGCGTCGTGTCGGCCGACCCAGTCGCGCACTTCGCCGACGACGAACTTGTCGTCGATCGAGTCGACGTAACGCGTGTCGAGGTAGACCCGCCGATCCGCCAACGTCGAAAGCTCCCACTCGGCGACGCTGTCGCGGATGGCGTAGCTGAGCATCAGCTGCTCCAGTGCGGTACGTGGGGGCATTGACTCGACCGTCGTCCTGCAGCCGGTGAGCCCGGCGAGCAGGGCAAGGATCAGCGTTGAGGCGACGCGGGTCGTGACGATATTGCGGAACCTTTCCATCGGGGCATTACGATACCACGACGCCCGGCCGAGCGACGGCTCACGCCAGGCGGTCGAGCAACTCGCGGGTCGCGGCCACGAGGCGGTCGCCGCTGTCGGGGCTGGCGAAAATCGCGTTGCCCGCTTCATAAGCGTTTTCGTCGATGGCCTGCTGGGTGACGAGGTAGCCTTGCAGGTCGCCGTTGGCGAGCGTGATGATGTGGGCGTCGGGGTGCTCGGCAGTCACCTGCATGGCGAACTCGACGAACACCTCGCCCGGCCAACCGACGAACGTGACGCTTCCGATGCGGATCACCTGCACCTCGGCGGGCATGCACTGACGCGCCGCGGCGGCGAGGCGCTGCTCGACGTTCGCTTGGGCCAGCGCGAGCGTCTCCTCCGCGCCGAACCAATCGCACTCGGCAGTTCGAACCTGCGTCCGCGGCGCATTGGCGTCACGCAATTCGGCGAGGCGGTCGACCGATGCTTTCAGGCGGGCCTGCGCCTCGTCGACCGTCGGAAATGATCGCAATGGCAACTCGACGGTGTTTTGCGTGCAGTCGATGCGCGTCGGCGTCAGGGGCGTGGCGTTTTGAAGCGCATATTGAATCGCATCGCTGAGCATGCGGCCGAGGCGGTTGGCTTCTTCGATCGTGTTCGCCTTGGTGACATGGCGGGGGCTCTGATTGCCGCTGGCCCCCATGTGGTAGATGAACGGGCAGTTGGCGAACTGCTTTTGCAGGTGCACGCGGGCGAGGCCGGGGAAGTCGCCTGAGACGAGCGTCCAGTCTTCGTGCAGCACGGTGGGGTGCATGCTCACCACCGCCATCACCGCGATCGGCTCACGATCGACCGAGCGTCGGGCCAGCAGCACGGGCACCGCGGGAATGGTCGGGCCGTCGGGGGCTCGGCGATTCGTGCCCAACCCTCGGCCGTCCGCGACGGCGTGGTCGAGCGTGGCGGGAGCGGCGGTCGCATGAGCGTGGACGGCGGCGCGGACAATGCCGTCTTCAAGTTGTTGCAGATAGTCGGCGTCGGGCGCGGGCACGGTGGCGTCGCCTTCGTTGCTGAGCATGCTCATCGTGATCGGGCCCGAGTGCGTGTGGCTGGCGGTGATCATGATGTGCTCAGCGGGCAGACCGACTGCGTCGGCGATGCGCTGACGGGCGCGGTGGGTCATGGCCCGCGAGACGAAGATCACATCGCAGCCGACGAAGATCGCCGCCGACTGCTCATCGCTGACGTACACCGCCGAGGCCAGCAGCGGATCGTGCACGCCCGTGCTGTAGCGTTCGACGTGCGGGTAGCCGAAGAGGAAGGCCGACTTTTTCGGGGTAATGTCGAGCTCGGCAGCGCCGACACGCCATGCTGTGGATGTATTCATAAGTGGTGGGGGGTGAGGGACTGTATCGTTTACGTGAACACAGGATAACGCAGCTGAACAGCGGGCGGCAATGTACGGGCGTACGCCTGCGCGGGGCGACGGCGGCGGGCGTAGCGCAAACGTTAAATCGCTGAGCACGGCCGGATCATGTGCGCGCTTTGTGTTTGACAGTGGAGGCGCTTGTGGCGGGGCGAAGCGACTTGTCCGCCAGTTGCCAGAATGCTTCGAGTAGACGGTTGGGCTGACGGTCGCGTCGGCGGATCATCGCGAGCGTACGGCGGGGGGCGTTGCCGTCGAGCTGGCGGTAGGTGCGCTTGCGGCTGCGGTCGGCGCGGGCAGCCATTTCAGGGACAAGGGAGACGCCTTGCCCCAGGCCAACCATTTCCTGCACGGTGAGCATCTGGGCCGAGGTGCACGCGATCATGGGTGCGCAGGTGTGCTGGCGGCAGAAGCCGACGATCTGCTCGCCGAGGCAGTGCGTTTCGTCGATGAGCACGAACGGCTCGTCGTCGAGGTCGCGGATGTCGACGCGCTTACGGCTTTCCAGTCGATGGCCCGCCGGCATCGCCAGCAGCAGCGGCTCGTCGAACAGCGGTTCGACGGTCAGCCGATCGTCGTCCACCGGCAGCGCGACGAAGGCAAGGTCTACATCGCCGCTGGCCACGGCGGCAACCACCTTGGCGGTGAAATCCTCCCGCACCGTCAGCCGACCACGCGGGTACGACCGCTGAAACGCATTGATCAGCGGCGGCAAAAGATAGGGTGCCACCGTCAGAATCGCCGCGACGGACACGCGGTCGGCCTGCCAGTCGCCCTCCGCTTTGGCATGGGCCTGGGCTTCGTCGACCAGGCGGAGGATGGCGGTGGCGCGGCCGTAAAGCGATCGGCCGGCGTCGGTCAGGCGGACAGATCGGCCAAGCCGTTCGAGCAACGGTTGGCCCAGATCGCGCTCAAGCTTCATGATCTGCTGACTCAACGACGGCTGCGACACCCGGCAACGCGCAGCGGCGCGCGTGAAGTGCTCAAGCTCGGCGACGGCGACGAAGTAGCGTAGCTGGTGAAGTTCCATAGGAAAAAACTATGATAGCTATTCAAACAATATATTTCACGAATCGACTCGCGGCAGCTACGCTGCTGCACAATGCGGCCGACGATTGGAGGTCGGCCGCTGGGAACCAGGGATGATTCGCACGAAGGGAACGCCACGATGAGCAACGCGAAGCAGGGCAACGGGCAAGGCAACGGTCACGAACGCAAGGTAACGCTCACCAGTGCCGAGGGGTGTCCGATCGCGGACAACCAGAACTCGCTCACCGCCGGGCCCCGCGGTCCGTTGCTGATGCAGGATGTCCAACTGCTCGAACAGATGCAGGCGTTCAACCGCGAGCGCATCCCCGAACGCGTCGTGCATGCCAAGGGGTCGGGGGCGTATGGCAAGCTGACCATTACCAACGACATCACGAAGTACAGCCGGGCGAAAATCTTTGAGAAGGTCGGCAAGGAAACCGAGTGCTTCCTGCGCTTTTCTACTGTCGCGGGCGAGCGAGGCGCCGCCGACGCGGAACGTGACGTGCGCGGTTTCGCGATCAAGTTCTATACGGAGGAAGGCAACTGGGACATGGTGGGCAACAACACGCCCGTGTTCTTTGTTCGCGATCCGTACAAGTTCGCTCACTTTATTCACACGCAGAAGCGCGACCCGAAGACCAACGTCCGCGACATGAACATGCAGTGGGACTTCTGGTCGCTGAGCCCGGAGTCGTTACATCAGGTGACGATTCTGTTCAGCGATCGCGGCCTGCCCGCGAGCTACCGCCACATGCACGGCTTCGGCAGCCACACCTATTCGCTGATCAACGCCAACGGCGAGCGCGTCTGGTGCAAGTTCCACTTCAAGAGCAAGCAGGGCATCAAGACGATCACCGACGAAGAGTCGGCCGCCACCATCGCCGCCGACCGCGAGTCGCATCAACGCGACCTGTTCGAGTCGATCGAGAAGGGCGACTACCCCAAATGGCGGTTCTGCATTCAGGTGATGACCGAAGCGCAGGCGAAGCAGTTTCAGTTCAACCCGTTTGATCTGACCAAGGTCTGGCCACATGCGGAGTTCCCGCTGATTGAAGTGGGTGAGCTGGAGTTGAACCGCAACCCGGAGAATTACTTCGCGGAGGTGGAGCAGTCGTCGTTCAGTCCGTCGTCGCTCGTGCCGGGCATTGCGGCGAGCCCGGACAAGATGTTGCAGGCGAGGCTGATGAGTTACGCCGACGCGCATCGGTATCGGGTGGGCACGAATTTTCAGCAGCTGCCGGTGAACAAGCCGCGCTGCCCGGTGATGCATTATCAGCGTGACGGTTTCATGAGCGTCGGCCAGGGCGGGGCTTCGCCGAACTACGAGCCGAACAGTTACGACGATGCGCCGAAGGAAGCGCCGGAGTACGCGGAGCCGGGCTTGCCGTTGGGTGATGTGACGGCCGACCGTTTCAATCACCGCGAAGGCAACGACGATTACACCCAGCCTGGCAACCTCTACCGCCTGTTCGACGAAGGGCAGAAGCAGCGGTTGGCCAGCGCGATCGCCGGCGCGCTGGGACAGGCCCGACGTGAGATTCAAGAGCGTCAGCTTTGCCACTTCTTCCGGGCCGACCCGGATTACGGCAAGCGTGTGGCGGACGCGCTGGGCATTGATGTGAGTGAGATGATGCCGGAGTCGCAGACCGGCGCGACGAACTGATTCGACATGACCGAGCCCCCTTGTTTTCCGGCCCCGTTGCGTGTCCATGTTTTCGGCGATGCCAGGCGCTTGCCCCCGCGCCTGCTCGACGCGGACGCTGCGACGGGGCCGGTTTTTATTTGATTCAGCGGGGGCGAACGCCAGGTTGTGGATTTACACCGGGTCGTTGATTTACGCCAAGACGCCAAGAAGAAAAAGACAGAAGGCAGAACAATAGAAACCGCAGATGAACGCCGATAAACGCGGATAAGAGTTGGAATTTCTTCCCTCCGCGTTCATCGGCGTTCATCCGCGGTTTCAAATCCCTCCCCCCTGCCTTGTCCTTGGCGTCTTGGCGTAAATCAGTCTGATTGCGCGATCGAGTCGGGCGAAACTGGTGCATGGCGGCGGTTTGGCCGATACATTAGAACGGTTGTGACACAGACGCAGACATCCCGGTCGGCTGAGGGCGTGTCGAAGCCCGGCGCGGCGCGGCCGCTGTGCGTCGACCTTGACGGCACGCTGGTGGCCACGGACACGGTGTGGGAGGCGATATTGCACCTGCTGCGGTATCGGCCGTGGGTGGTGTGGCGGCTGCCGGTGCTGGCGGCGCAGGGGTTGCCCAACCTCAAGGCGTGGCTGGCGGATGAGGTGGTGGTGGATGTGGCGACGCTGCCTTACCGGTCGGCAGTGGTGGAATTTCTCAAACAGCAAAAAAGCGACGGCCGACGGTTGATCCTCGCGACGGGGGCGGACGAGCGGTTCGCTCGCGACGTGGCGGCGCATGTGGGCCTGTTTGATGAGGTGGTGGGCACGCGAACGGGGCGCAACTGCACGGGCTCGGGTAAATGCCAGGCCATCGCCAGCACGCTGGGCGACGGCGTGGCGTTTGACTACATCGGCGACTCGCGGGCAGACGTGGCGGTGTGGCAGTCGGCGGATCGGGCGTACATGGTGAACCCGACGTCGAGCGTGCATCGGCGGGTGCACGCGGGCGGCCGACTCGAGCAAGTGTTCCGCGATCCGGGCGGAGGCAATCGGCTGATGGCGTTGCTGGTGAGCATGCGGCCGCAGCAATGGGTGAAGAACCTGCTGCTGGCGGCGCCGATGTTGCTCGGCCAGCAGTTGTTCGACCCCGTGCGATGGTGGTTGCTGCTGGTTGCCATTGCGTGTTTCAGCCTGGCGGCGTCGGTGGTGTACCTGATTAATGATCTGTTCGACTTGAAGGCGGACCGGCTGCATCCGAGCAAGCGGCATCGGCCGTTGGCGGCGGGGGTGCTGCCGATTCCGTGGGCGCTGGCGGCGGTGCCGGTGTTGCTGGTGATGGCGTTGGGGCTGGCGGCGGCGGTGCTGCCTGCGGCGTTCGTGGGGCTGGTGGCGGGGTATGTCGCGCTGGCGCTGATGTATTCGTGGGCGGTGAAGGGCAAGGCGATCCTCGATGTGATCTGGCTGGCTGGGCTTTATACGCTGCGGCTGATCGCCGGCGGCGTGGCGGTGGCGGTGTTGCCGTCGGCGTGGTTGCTGGGGCTGTCGATGTTCTGCTTCCTGTCGCTGGCCTTTGCCAAGCGTTACGCCGAGTTGGGGCGAATCGCACGTGAGCAGGGCACGGCCGCGGCGGGACGCGACTACCAGGTCTCCGACATGTCACTGATCGGCACGGCTGGCCTGGTGGCGGGCTACATGGCGGTGCTGGTCTTCGCGCTCTACATCAACAGCGATGTTGTCACGGAGCTTTATACGCAGCCGGTGGCGCTGTGGCTGATCTGCCCGCTGTTGGTGTACTGGTTTACACGGCTATGGCTGAAGGCGCATCGGCAGGAAATGCGCGACGACCCGCTGATGTTCACCTTGACCGACCCGGCGACGTATGGCGTGGGCCTGCTGGTCGTAATCGTCGCGGTGGTCGCGGCGTGGCCGGGGTGAGATTGGGTTTCGAGTTTCTGGTTTCGAGTTTAGAGTTGGGTAGACGCCCACGGCGTGACGCCGTGGGCGTCGGTGTTGTTGGAGCCTGATCGTCACACGACGGTTTCGGCTTTGCGCTGTCCGAAGAACGCTTTCGATGGTGCGGGGAACAGCAGGTAGAGCAGCAGATCGCGGTGCGATTTGAGCAGCGGGCCGACTTCTTCGATTGTCTTGGCGAGGTCGACTTTAGGAGCGTAGTTGGCCGGTCGTTCGCTGAAGGTCTTGCCGTCGGGCGAGCACTTTCGGATCACTTCGGGCGAGGCCTTGCCGGGCAGCCTGCCATACTTCCCGAGCACCATGCTGCGGAATTCGTTGGTCGCCATGCCGTAGCGGTTGCCGGTGATGATGTTCATCGCGGCCTGCGTGCCGACGATCTGGCTGGTGGGCGTGACCAGTGGCACGTAGCCGGCCTCGGCACGAACCTTGGGGATCTCGGCGAGGATCTGCGGCAACTGGTCGAGCTTGTCCTGGTCTTTGAGTTGTTTGTGGAGGTTGGAGATCATGCCGCCGGGCACTTGCGCGTCGAGCTGGTTGCGGTCGACGGGAGCGAAGCCCTGGGGCACGAGAATTTCATCTTCGACGATGGCGATCGCCTGTTCGATCTTGTCGCGGTCACGGCTTTGCACAAGTTCGACGACGGTGGCGAGCTTGTGCTTGACGTCGTCGGCTATCGTGGCGGGCCAGGGGTTGCCGAAGTGTTCCGGATCGCGGTCCGCGTCGTGCAGCTCCTTGCGGATCTTGCGCAGCTCGGCGTCGATCTTGTCCGCCAGGCGGAGGTCGACATTGGTTTCGTAGCCTGCGATTTTCGCGGCTTCGTTGAGCAGTTCGACAGACGGCTGCGACGTGCCGCCCGCCATGGGGCCGTGGCAGGTGTCCAGATGATCGACGCCCGCGAGCATGCCGGCGATGTAGGCGGTCGTCGCCAGGCCGTTCGTGCAGTGTGAGTGCAGGGTGATGGTCACGTCGCCGAAGCGTTCGCGTAACGCCTGCACGAGTTCGATGCAGTCGGCGGGGTGGAGCAGGCCGGCCATGTCTTTGATGGCAAGCGAGTCCGCGCCGTTGTCGAGCACGGTCTGTGCGAAGCGGAGGAAGTGGTCAAGGTCGTGGACGGGCGACGTGGTGTAGCTCATCGCCGCTTCCGCGTGGCCGTTGAAGGTCTTGGTGGCCATGATCGCGGTCTGGAGATTCCGCGCATCGTTGAGTGCGTCGAAGATGCGGATGCGATCGTTGCCGGACTTGACGGCTTCCTTGATGAACTCGAAGACGACGTTGTCGGCGTAGGGCGTGTAGCCGAAGAGGTTCTGCCCACGGCAAAGCGAGCGGATCTGGATGTCAGGCCCGAGCGTCTGGCGGAAGCGATCGAGTCGTTCCCATGGGTCGTCGTTGGTGAATCGGAGGCAGGCGTCGAGGGTCGCTCCGCCCCAGAGTTCGAGGATGTTGTAGCCGGTGTCTTTGAGCAGGGGCAGGACGCGCATGCACTGCTCGGTGCTCATGCGTGTGGCGAGCAGGGACTGGTGTCCGTCGCGGAGGGAACAATCGATGAAGTTGATGGATTTACTCACGGCAGGGTCCTCTCGATTAGCCCTTGCTGACTATTGGAAGGTTAGCACAAAAGTCGGCTTCGCTCTGCCCCGGCGGGATGTGCCACGGCAATTATCCGTGGCGTCGGCGTGGTCGGCTTGTTCCGGCGGGGGGCGGTGAGTACGATTGCCGCTCGGCGTATGTTTTTCGCCGGTTTTCCTGCCTTACCTCCTGCTCTCCTGCGGATTGTTGCCATGTTCGCCGACCGCTTCGTCAGCCTGGGCCAACAGATCGAGCTGCAGCTTGCCAGCTTCGGCCGATTTTCCAACTTCGCGCTGGCCACCGCCGGCTGGACGTTGCGTGGTGCGGGGTCGCTGGGGCGGTTGCAATTGCTTCTGCCGCAGCTTTACGCGATCGGCACGCGCAGCCTGCCGGTGGTGATGCTCGTCGGCGGATTCGTCGGCGCGGTGATGGCGGTCGAGTCGTTTGCCCAGTTCCAGGCGTTCGGGCAGGAAGAGCGCCTCGGCGGGGTGATCAACATCGCCGTGGTCAAGCAGATCGGCCCGGTGCTGGCGGCGGTGATGATTGCCGGCCGAGTCGGCGGGGCGGTGGCGGCAGAGCTGGGCACGATGCGCGTCACCGAGCAGCTCGACGCGCTGCGCGTCATGGGGGCAGACCCGGTCAGCTACCTCGTCGTGCCGCGCGTGATCGCGTGTGTGATCATGCTGCCGATCCTCACGGTGTTCTCCGACCTGCTGGGCATCTTCGGCGGCTACCTGGTGACGGTGCAGGGCTTCGGTGTAGACGCCGGGGCCTACTGGCGATTTTCAGGCGACTTCGTCAGCTTCTGGGATGTGTTCACCGGGCTGTTCAAGAGCATCGTGTTCGGCCTGGCGATCGGGCTGATCAGTTGCTACAAGGGCTTCAACTGCTCCTCCGGGGCCGCGGGCGTCGGCCGAGCGGCCACCGACGCGTTTGTCGTCAGCTTCATCGCGATCATCGTCGCCAACTTCTTCCTCGCCTACCTGCTCAACGATGTGTACGCCATCATCTACGGCCAGTCGGCGGGCGCGACGCTCGCTGAATGAGGTGAATGATCTAGGGTGATCGTGACAGAACTCCCACGGATGCGATCCGTGGGCTTTATCTGTGGGCTTTATTTGTTGGTTTGTCGTCACTGGACAAACTGTTTGTGCGGGACGAGGATGAGGCGATGAGCGATTCCAAGCCGAGCGAACTGGCTATCCCCACCGAGGCGATCCCGACGCTGAAGGCCGTCGCGGATGCATTGTCGATCCGTCTGGGGCAACCGTTGAACTATGCGCAAACCTATATCGTCATGCGCAGCGCCCAGGCGAGCGGGGCGTTCGATGCGATTGGTTGCCGTGACTTTCTTGAGCACATGCAGGACCCGCGATTGATCGAAATGGTGGCTGCCCTGCTGGAGCAGCATCCGGAGTTGATCGCCGAGCTTCAGAGCAAGGCGAAGCTCCAGGGGTTTGAATGATGTATGGATCAGCCCTCAAACTCGGACTCTGTACATGAGGCTGACACCCACGGATTCAATCCGTGGGCTTCCAGCGCAGTAAAACGCCCCACCATGCAAGCATGCCGGGGCGTATCTTCTTTTGTGATAAGTGGGACCGCCGCGGGTCAGCCACGTTTGTCGGCGGGCACGTAATCGCGCTTCGTCGGCCCGGTGTAAACCTGACGAGGGCGATAGATACGCGTGTCTTCGTCCCACACTTCCTTGAAGTGGGCGATCCAGCCGGGCATACGGCCGATGGCGAACATCACCGTAAACATGTTCAGCGGAATGCCAAGCGCTCGCAGCAGGATGCCGCTGTAGAAGTCCACGTTCGGATAGAGGCCGCGTTCCTTGAAGAAGTCGTCCGCGAGGGCGACCTCCTCCAGCTTGCGGGCAATGTTCAGCAGCGGGTCGTTGATGTGGAGCTTCTTGAGCACCTTGTCGGTGGCTTCTTTGAGGATCTTCGCGCGAGGGTCGTAGCTCTTGTATACGCGGTGGCCGAAGCCCATGAGCTTGGTTTCGCGCTTGCGGACCTGGTCGAGGAAGACGTCGGGGTCGATGCCTTCGTCGTGGATCTGCTGGAGCATTTTGATGACCGCCACGTTCGCGCCGCCGTGCTTCCAGCCCCAGAGGGCACAGACGCCGGCGGAGCAGCTGGCGAAGAGGTTCGCGCCGCTGGAGGCGACCATGCGGACCGTGCTGGTCGAGCAGTTCTGCTCGTGGTCGGCGTGCAGGATCAGGAAAAGCTGCAAAGCCTTGACGACGTCCTGATCCATTTCATAGTCGGCGTAAGGCAGCGAGAACATCATGTGCAGGAAGTTCTCGGTGTAGCTCAAGCGCGGGCTGGGGTAGATGATCGGCTTGCCGGTGGACGTGCGAAAACTGGCCGCGGCGATGGTGCGTACCTTTGCCAGCAGGCGGGCGGCGGCAGACTCGAACGTTTTTTCGTCTTCCATATCCATCGCGTCGGGGTGATAGCAACTCACCGCGTTGATCATGGAAGAGAGGATGGCCATCGGGTGGCCGTTGGCGGGCAGGCCGTGGAAGACGTGGCGGAGGCCTTCGTGGAGCAGTTGGTGTTCGGTGAGCTGGGCTCGGAAGCTGTCGAGGCGTTGCTGGGTGGGCAGTTCGCCGTAGATCAGCAGAAGGGCGGTTTCGATAAAGGTGGATTGCTCGGCCAGTTGCTCGATGGGGATGCCGCGGTACCGGAGGATGCCTTTTTCGCCGTCGATATACGTGACCGCCGACTTGCACGAGCCTGTGTTGCCGTAGCCGTTGTCGAGGGTGATGTAGCCCGTGTCGGCTCGCAGGCTGGAAATGTCCAGTGCGTGCTCGTTTTCCGATCCCACGACGATGGGTAACTCGACGTTTTTGTCACCCAACTGCACCTTAGAGGTCTGATTCATCACGGACTGTTCCATAGGTAAAGACTCTCCCATCACCTCCAGGCGGCCGGCCAACTGCCTGAATATCGAGACCTTGATTGTAGGGACGCGTCATCGGTTATGCCAGTTGACAGCAGCGAGGGAGGCGAGCCGAACCTCGTGCTGGAGCGAATCTGGCGTTAATCGCTTCGCGCGCCCGGCGGCGGCGTGCGGTCCGGCATCGTGCCCTGCGGTCGGCCGACGATCAGGTAGATCAACGCGCCAAGCCAACTCAGCAGCACGATGACCAGCACCCAGATGACCTTGTCGTTGCCGTTGAAGTCCCGGCGGACGCAGTCGATCAACGCCCACAACCAGAACGCAAAAAGCCCTGCCACCACCGGCAGGACACAGCACATCAACAGCATGAGAAACAAGGGCAACGCGACGGTCACATCAGGCGATGGTTGGTGCATCCACGTTGCTTCCAAGAGTGTTTCGCCCCCACATATGCAAGCCGTTTCAACCTTGCAACATTTAGCCGCGGTGCTTGCACCGCGATCTTCGGCTCTGCGGGACCAAACGCGCGGACCAAGGCCCGCGGCTAAATAGGAGGCCGGGGTCGAAGCCGCGTTCTCGTGCTAGAAAAACATCCGCGGCCCGTCGGCCCCGAGCCATTCGACTTCATACGTGTCCAGCAACATGTCAACCGGGTCGTCCGAACCGGACCACACGCGATCGTCATCCTCGGCCGAGCTGACGAACTCCCCGTTGTACGCCAGCAGCCGTTGCGTCCAATACGACTCGAAATCCACACCCTCCGCCGCTGCGAACGCGGCGAGCAACTCGCGCTGCTCCGCTCGGCTGAGTGCGACGCGCTGCGTGGTCGGTTCGTGCATGTGGCCGACGATGCCCGGCCCGGGCACGTCGTTGTTCTGATCCGCCGACAGCACCGCCAGCAGCCCGGCCCCCAGCAGTCCGACCACCGCCACCGCCGCCGCCGCCCGCCACGCCGACGTCAGGCCGATACGCGCCAGCACGCCTTCGCGCCTGGCACGATGCGGCGCAACGGTGTGCGCGTCACGGCCGGGCAGCCGAGCCTCGGTCGCCGCGACGATCCGGTCCGCCATGCCCGTCGGCGGCTCGGGCGCACCGAGCGCCTCGTCCAGCAACGACTCCAAAGCCGGGTCGATCGCATCGTCACGCGTGCGAGGTGAGTTGTTGATGTCGTTCATGGCGTGTCTTTCATCTGCAGTACACATCCGCAATGCAGTCGGCATGATGTCAGCCGAGCGTTATGCCTGCTCTTCATGTTCCATAATCTTCCGCAGCTTGCCCAGTGCCCGATGTGCCCGCGCGAGCACCGTGCCCAGCGGCTGGCCGAGCGACTCGGCGATCTCCGCGAAGCTCAGCCCGGCCGTGTGCCGAAGGTGCAGCACTTCCCGGTCGGCGTCGTTGAGCTGGTCGACCGCCTCGGTCAGTTGGGCGACCGTCTCCGCTCGGCTGGCCTGCTCGTCGGGCCGATCGTCGCGCGGTGAGGCCGTGGGGCTGCCCATCGATCGCACGGTCGGCTCGACGCCTGCCCAGCCGCTCGGCTCGCCATCGGAGCCACTGCCCGGGCCCATGTCCATCGGCCGGGCGTGACGCTTGCGGCGGCGCATCTCGTCGCGCAGCTCGTTGATCGCCATCCGAAACAGCCATGCCTCGAACCTCCCGCGCTCCTCGTAGCTGGTCGTGTCGCCGAGCTTCACCACCAGCTTCACAAACGTGGCCTGAGTGAGTTCCTCAGCCAGATCACGGTCGCCGCATTGTCGCAACAGCAGGCCGTACATCCGCCCGCTGTAGGCACCCACCAGGCTGCGCCAGGCGTCTGCATCGCCCGCGGCGGCGCGCCGGAGCGTGTCTGGCAGATTCTGGTCCGGCGCACCGTGGTTCATGGTGTCCTGATTCTATAACGCGGGGGTGTGAGGCTTATTGCGGCGAGCCGGCACAAATGCGAAGTCGCCGTGTGTCAATATGTTAGATCTTACAGGCAACGGCCGGGCGAAACACGGCGGCTGTCAGCGCCGGGCGAATCGCTACCATAAGGCCCGCCTTCGCGGCGGGTGAACCGACTTGCCATGGATGGAGTGTTGCGATGCGAATAGTGATCGGCCTGATGGCCATGACGCTTGCCTTCAGCAGCGGATGCGCGACGCACCCGACCGCCGAACCCCGCTCGGCCATGCCCACGCCGGGCACGCAGGCCTACCAGCGGGCGGGCGATGAAATCGTCGTCGCCGGCCAGTTGTTTCACACCGGCACGCCCGTAGTGCTCTGGATGGACCCCGGCGGCTACGACGCCTACCGCGTCGAGCGACGGTTCGTCCCCTACGACCAGGCCTCGTGGGAAGCGTCCGCGGAAAAGCTGAACTGGCCCAACCGTTACGGCCTCCGCCGCCGCGACAACTGGCCCGCCGAGACGCTCGAACAGATCCGCGGCGGCGGCTGGGATCTACCCCTCCTGCAAGACGTCGTCGACCAATTCGTCATTCACTACGACGCCTCGGGCACCAGCCGACACTGCTTCAACATCCTGCACGACCATCGCGGCCTGAGCGCCCACTTCCTGCTCGACCTCGATGGCACGATCTACCAGACGCTCGACCTCAAAGAACGCGCCTGGCACGCCAGCGTCGCCAACGACCGCTCCGTCGGCATCGAGATCGCCAATATCGGCGCCTACACCCCCGGCCGAGACGAGCCGCTCCAACGCTGGTACGGCACCGACGAAACCGGCCAACCTTATATCACCATCCCCGAAGCCCACGGCGACGGCGGCATCCGCACGCCCGACTTCGTCGGCCGACCGGCTCGCAGCGAGCCCATCTACGGCTCGATCAACGGCCGCGACCTCAAACAATATGACCTGACCCCCGAACAATACGAAGCACTCATCAAACTCACCGCAGCCCTATGGGAAATCTTCCCCAACATGGCAGACGACGTGCCGCGCGATGACGCAGGCGAGATGATTTTCGACCGCCCCCTGACCGCCGACGAACTCGCGACGTTTCGCGGACTGCTCGGCCATCACCACGTCACATCCGGCAAGGTCGACCCTGGCCCGGCGTTTCAATGGGACCACGTGCTCAACGAAGCACGCAAGCACCACCGCGACCGCTGACGCCACTGCTGACGCTGGATTCAGCCGTTCTCCAACACCCACTGCACCGCGTGGCGGACGAGTTCGTTGTTGTTTTCGAGGTTGAGCTTGGTCTTGATGTGTTCGCGATGGGTTTCGATGGTCTTGGGGCTGAGGTGCAGACTCTTGGCGATCTGCTTCGTGGTCTTGCCCTGGCCGATCATTTCGAAAACTTCGAGTTCGCGGTCGGAGAGGGTGTCGATGGGCGAGTCGCCGGCCCGGCCGTCGTTTCGCATCATCCGCTGGAGCACGCGTTCGGTGATCGGGCCCGAAAGATAGATTCGCCCGGTGAGGATCTGACGGATCGCTTCGATGATACGATCCGTGCCTTCGGATTTGTTGATGTAGCCCATCGCACCGGCGCGAAGGGCGCGCTCGGCGTAAAGCAGCTCATCGTGCATCGAGGAGACGAGCATTTTCGTCTGACTGCCCTCGGCCTTGACCTGCTTGATCAGCTCCAGGCCGTTGCCGCCGCCGAGGCTGATGTCGATCACCGCCACATCGGGCTGGTGCTTGCGAATCGCATCGAGCGCATCCGCCGCGTTGGAAGCCTTTTCGCAGACCTCCAGCCCTGTCGTGTCATCGATCAGTTGCGCCAGACCATGCCGAACGATCGGATGGTCGTCCACAATCAAAATAGTGGCATTGCCCGCATCACGATTCAAAAAACTGGAGCCTGTGGTGCTGGGTGTGTCGGTGGTCATGGCGAATTCACTTTTCTCGAAAGGTACATCGAACACAAGTGCCGCCCTGGTCGCGCGGCTCCACGGAAAGGTCGGCGCCGATCACCGACGCGCGATGATGCATGATTCGAAGTCCGATTCCCTCCATCTTTATAGCGTCGTCCGGCATCCCGCAGCCATCGTCAGCCACAAGAATCTCAAAACGCGCCTGTTCATCCCGCGCCAGACAAACTTCGATCCGACTCGGCTGGGCGTGTTTCACCGCGTTACGCATCGCCTCCTGAACAACGCGAAACAAGTGATTCGTAGCATGCCGTTCCAGTTTCGGGGCCTCTGTCCGGGCATCCAACCGACATGCTATACCATATTGTGCTTCGGTCGTGCGAACGAGTTCAGTCAGGGCTTCTACTAAGTCGCTCGAGTCAAGATCCACCGGATACAGCCCCCGAGCGACCGCGCGAACGTTCTCCAACGCTCGGCGAAGCCCCTCCGCCAGCTCGTGCACACGCTCGGCCTCACCGCGGCCCTCTTCGCGCAACTGATTACGAAGATTTTGCGCCATAAAGCTCAGTCCGGTCAACTCCTGTCCGAGGTTATCGTGCAATTCCTGCCCGATCCGCTGCTGTTCCCGCAGCGACAACTCCGTCAAAGCAGCGTCCAGATCCTTCTGGTCGGTGATGTCCTGCGTGATGGCGATGGCGTATAGCGGGGCCCCCGTCCGGTCCCGGATGAGCGAGGCGTTGCATTGCACCCAGATCGCCCGGCCGTCTTTGTGCACCAGGCGCTTTTGCATGTCGTAGTACTCGGCCTCGCCGGTGAGCAGCTTGATGCAGCGATCCTCGGCGGTGCCACGCTCGTCTTCGTGCGTCAATTCATGGATGGTCAACTGGCGAAGCTGGGCTTCGTTGTAGCCGAGCATCTGCTGCATGGCCAGATTGGCCTCGGCCAGCTTGCCGTCGGGGTTGATCAGCGCGATGCCCAGTTGCGTGCTCTCGAACACTGCCCGGAACCGCTGCACGCTTTCGCCCAGCGCTTCCTCGGCCCGCCGACGTTCGGTGATGTCTTCCAGCGTGCCGAGCACCTGGGCGACCCCGCCCTCTTCTGTGCGGGTGAAGCCGGTGACCCGGGCTTCGAACCAACGCCAGTCCCCGTCGCTGTGGCGGAGTCGGTACTCGGCGTCGATTACCGTGCCGGCGGGCGCGTCGGCGAGCTGTTCGAGCAGTCGGCGGAACGCGGCCCGATCGTCTTCATGGAAAAGCTGCACCAATTGACCGCGGTCCATCGCCTGAAGCTGAGCCTCGGTATAGCCGAGCATCGTGCGGACCTGCGAGTTGGCGTAGATGAGTTGGCTCTTGATCAGATCGACGACGACAAACAGCAACGGGGCCGTGTCCGCGACCGAATTGATAAAGTGCTCGCTGTCGCGCAAGTGCTTCGCAGCGCGTTCGCGTTCGACCACTCGGCCAAGTTGTGTGCCGATCTGTGTCATCACTTCAATCAACCGATCATCAGGCTGGATATTGCGCTCTGAGAAAAACTCCAGCACCGCCACCACCTGGTCCCCCGCCCAGACCGGCAACGCCATTGCCGTCCGCACCGCCTGCTCCTGCGCACGCAGGGTGCGAATCAGCGGCTCTTCCGATTCATGCATGCTCCAAGCGGGTCGGCCAGTCTGATAGACACGGCCGACGAGACCGACCCCCCGGCGAATAGAACTGCGACGGACCGCCTCCGTCAGCGCCGAATCATCTTCGATCTGCTCCGCTGTGGCGCAGTCCAGCAGCAGCAGATTGTCCCCCTCCGCCTCGTCAGGGAGGAACGCCAGCCCCACCATCCAACCCCCCGTGCGACAGACCTGTTCGAGCACCTGACGCACCGCCGACGCCAGGCCGGAAGATTCGTTGGCCGCCGCCGTCGTCGTCTGCATCAGACGCAGCCAGGCGGTGCGCTGTTCGACGTTTTTCTCCAATTGCCGATTCAAATTTTTCAGTTCATCTTCAAAGGTCTTACGGGCCACGGCTTGCGAAAGGATGTGTGCAACCGACTGAATAAAATTCACATCTTCCTGCGTGAAGCGACGCGGCCGAACGCTGTGCACCCCCAGCACCCCGAACGGACGGTGGCTGCCCTGAATCACCACGCTCAAGCCGCTGATCACGCTGGCGTGGCGAAGCAGCGGCGGCCCCGAAAAACGCTGTTCATTGCCCAGGTCGTCAACCACCACCGGCGTGCCCACCGCCAGCGTATAGCCCGCCTGCGAGTCCAGCCCCGCATCCACGCGCGCATGCCCCACCATCCCCGGCTCCCACCCCACGCCCGACCGCAGCAACAACTCCATCCGCCCGGGCAACAGCTCCAGCACCTTGGCGTACTCCACGCACAGCGTCCGCGCCACCGCCTTCGTCGCTTCGTCCATCAGCAGCTGAAGGTCCGTCCCCTCCAGCGCACGCTGGCCCAGCTCGGCGACCACGGCCTGCTGCGCGACGCGGCACTGGCTTTGATCGACCAGGTCGCGCAGGCGGGTCACATCGGTGAACGTGAGCACGACGCCTTCGATCCGGTTCTGAGCCGTGCGGTACGGCAGCACGCGCATCGTGTACCACGTGCCCGTCGCGGTGCGGATTTCTTTCTCCACCGGCGACAGCCGATCCAGCACCGCCGCGGCCTCGCCCAGCAGACTCTCGTCGGTCAGCCGCATCATCGCGCGGTTGATCGGCCGACCGCGATCGCTCGTCTCCAGCCCCAGCAGCCGCGCTGCCGACGGGGTGAACCGCTTGATGCACAGGTCCGTGTCAAGAAACACGGTGGCGATGTCCGTGCTCGCGAGAAAATTGGAGATGTCATTGTTCGCCTGCTCCAGCTGGTCGACCTTTTCCTGCAACTGCGTGTTGAGCGAACGCAGCTCCTCGTTGAGCGACTGCAATTCTTCCTGCGAGGTTTCCAGTTCCTCGTTGGCCGACTGCAACTCCTCGTTCATCGACATGACCTGTTCGTTGGAGCTGCGCAACTGGTCGTTGGAGCATTCGAACTGGTCGATGGTGGCCTGGAGGTCCTCGCGGACGATGCTCAGCTCGTGTTCGAGTTGGGCAATCGTGTGCTTGCGGTCGAGGTCAGAGCCATCGCCATCGCCGTCGCCGTCGGCCGAGGGGGAGTGGCTGCCAGTGGAGAAGGCGTCTTCGAAAACCACCATCAGCACAGGCGCGTCGGCGGTGGTGTCCTGATTCACCGGGCGAACCGTCATGCGCACCAGGCTTGAGCCGGCGCTGGTCGCGGCGGTGACGGCCACGGGCCGACGGGTCTGAAGCGTTTCGTGCACGCCAGCTCGGAGCCGGTGTTGCGCCGGCTCGTCGAGCATGCTCAGGAGGTTGAGGCTTGGCTCGCCTTCGGGCAGGTGCAGGTAGCGGCGCGTCGGGCCATGCAGATGCAGGATCTCGTACTGCCCGTTGATCGCGACGCATGCCGGAGCGTACTCCTGCATCACGATCCGCCGAATGGTTTCGCCCAGGTTGCTGTGACTCTCGACACGGCGTGGGGGCGTCGGCCGCGTGTGCGTACGCTCCGCACCGGTCAGTACCGGAAAGGCGGCGGGCTGTCGGCGGGCGGCGGGCAGCTTGTGGTACACCCGGCGTTCGTCGGCGACCGGGGCGAACAGCTCGCGCTTACGGCCGACGCTTTCCGAATGGCCCAACACGAGGTAGCCCTCGTCCGCGATCGCCATGTGAAACAGCGACAGCAGCCGAGCCTGGATGTCCGGCTCCAGGTAGATCATCAGGTTTCGGCAGCAGATCAGGTTCAGCCGAAGGAACGGCGGATCGGTCAGCAGGTTTTGCGGCGCGAAGACGATCGATTCGCGAAGCGACTTACGCACCCGGTACGTGCGGTCCGGCTGCTTGTGGAAGAATCGCTGTAGCCGATGTTCGTCAATGTCGGTCGAAATCTCGTTGGGGTATCGGCCGGCGCGGGCGAATTCCAGCGCCCGGCGGTCGATGTCGGTGGCGAACACCTGCAACTGCGACGCCGCCTTGTCGCCTAACGCTTCGTGAAACAGCATCGCGAGCGTGTAGGCCTCTTCCCCGGTGGCGCAGCCGGGCACCCAGACGCGGATCGGCGGGGCGTTGGCGGAACGCTGTTTGACGATGTCGGGAATCGCCTGTTCTTCGAGAATGCGGAACGTCTCCGGCTCGCGGAAAAACGCCGTGACGCTGATCAGCAGATCCTGAAGCAAACGCTGCGCCTCATCCGGCCGCTGCTCAAGCAGGTGGACGTAGCCGGCAAGGTCCGACGTGCAAGCCAGGGCCATCCGCCTTTCGATCCGTCGGCGAATCATGCTCTTCTTATAAGGCCGAAAGTCGCAGCCCGTGACGTTGCAAACCTGCTCCAGCACACAATTGAACAACTGGTCGACATCGGTCGTGCCCTCCGCAGCGCGTGACGCATCGATCGATGAATCGATCGGTGACGCATCGTCTCGCGTTGGTGGAGAAGGTTCACGCTCAGTCATGATCAGTGTTCCGTGCAAAAAACCACGCCGAGGCCGGGCTCAGCGTCGAAACAGCGAGGTGGCAAGGCTGCGGACCAAACATGCCAAAATCAGGTGGCACAATATGAGTCCACCCGGCGTCCATTTTGATGTCGAAAATGAAGCCCCTCTACATCTCAACATGGAGTATCCGGGTCATCTGGCAATCCGACGCTTTTTCCAACGTCGGGGGCGGTGTCGCGATCCAGCACAGCAAAGATCTACTAGCGACCGCAAGTGCCAGTGGCGAGCGACATCTGCCAGTGGCGAGCGACATCATAGTTTCTCCAGATTGCCTTGGCTTCTCCATTTCACAAAAAAATTCAAGTTTTAATGGCTGTTTAACCGTGGTACGGATGGGGTAAATCATTTGTGTTATGTGCTTTGGGGCGTTTTTCCAGCTTAAGGGTAGGTAAGTATCCGCGTTAGCCTATGGGGTTTTGCGTGGAGCAGGCTAAGGAAAAGGTAGGGCAGTGCATCTGTGTGATGCCCAAGGCAGGTTCAGCCCAAATGCCCCGCCTCAAGCTTCATGTTTAGCCCCTGCGGCCACGCAGTGCGCCCTGCCTTGCGGCCAGACGCGATCACCCGGAGCAAGTGATCGATGACATTGACGTTGCGGGGGCAGATCGCCGATCATGAAGCAGGATATGAGTTACCCGATCTGGCGATGGTGTTGCAACGGCTGGACGCTGACACTGCTGCTGAGCGCAGCGGCGGTGGTGTGGGCGCTCTGGTCGCCGCTGCCCCGCGCCAGCCTTGCTGAGCAGGCGGAGGCCGTCGAGTCGGCCCCGCCCGATCGCGCGGAACTGGCTGGCTTCACCCAGGCCGAGCGCCGCCTCGGCGATGATGCCCCGACCGGCGCGGGCATCGTCCTCGGCCACGTTGAGGGCGACCCCGGCCAGTACCTGCCTCGCGTTGACCACCACCGCTACCGCCGCATCGACCTCCGCCCACGCTCCGGCGAGTCCGAACCCCTCAGCCATACCGACGCCACCGCCCGCATCATCTACGGCCCGCAAGGCCTCGCCCACGGCATCCGCGAAGTGCACCACTTCTCCAGCCCGCACTGGCTTGGCGGCGGCTACCTCCGCGCCGGCCAAAGCCAACCGCCCGCCGACGACCGCCCGCGCGTGTTCAATCACTCGTGGATCGGCAACGACTCGGGCATGAACCCCGCGCAGACCGCCCACATCCTCCGACGCATCGACTACGCCATCGACCGCCACGGCGTTGTGATGAGCGTCGGCGTCAACAACAACCGCAACAGCCGTGTGCCGGGCCTGCTGGCCAGTGCCTACAACGTCATCGCTGTGGGCCTGGCTGACGGTGCTTCGAGCAGCGGCGGGACGAACATTGAAGTCGAAGGCCGAGCCAAGCCCGACATCGTCGCCCCGGGGACTCGCACGAGCTACTCGACCCCCGTGGTTACCGCCGCGGTCGCCCGCATGCTCGAAGCGGCGGGCAAGCTGCCGGAGCACGCCGAGTCCGCCCGTCGGCCGGAGACGATCAAGGCGCTGCTGATGGCCGGGGCGACCAAGCCGTGGAACTGGCGGCAGCGCGACGGGCAGGTGCTCGACGATCGGCTGGGCGCGGGCGTGGTCCATCTGGACAACGCGCTTCGCATCCTCGAAGCCGGCCGAGCCAAGCCCAACGAGGTCCGCTCCGGATCAGGCTGGGACTTGCGGATGATCCAGCCCGGCGGCAGGGCGATCTATCGTCTGGACCTCGACGAGCCGGTGGAAGAGCTCTCGATCATGCTCACCTGGCACCGCCGCATCGACGGCCGAACCGTCCCCCACCCCACCACGGGCCAGCCCGCCTGGGTCGACACGCCGGCGCTCGCCCGGTTCGACCTGCGGGTGGTGCACGCGGGCGATGAGGGCTCGCGCCTGCTGGCGGACAGTCTGTCCGAAATCGACAACGTGCAGCACGTCCACCTCACCGACGCGCCGGCGGGCGACTATCACCTGGTCGTTTCAAGACGGGAAGGCGGCCCGGCTGCCCCCTGGCCTGTGGCAATCGCCTGGCGTGCGGGCGAACGAGTGCCCTATCCGGGCGATTGAGGTTCAATCGCCTTGCCAAGGGCCGCTTAAATGATGCTACGGATGACCCATCAAACTCGGGCTCTGTGTGTGAGGCCGACGCCCACGACTTGAAGCCGTGGGCGTCCTGGTCGACCCGAGATGGGGGAACCGGCTCAATTCAACAAAATGAAAATGTCGTGCAAACGATGATGTTCGGCTGCGTCTTTTAGAACGTGGGAACGGTGCCACTGGTGGCAAGCCACCAGTGGTACGCATTCAGCTTTTTACACACATTCTAAGAGACTCTATAGAGATATGGATTCGCATCGTGGGTCGCGGGGCTCTCGACGCGACCCGTGCAAGGCGGTAGGGGTGATGCCGAATGATGGATGGTGAAGTAGCAGAAGAGTTCGCGCGGTATCAGCAGAACGGCGACGCGTCGTCGTTCGGGCGGCTGACACAGGTGCTCACGCCGCTGATCGAATCGATCGCCCGGCATCATCTGCGCGATCCGCATCTGATCGAGGACGCCCGGCAGGAAGTGTTGATTCGACTGAACGTGCATGCGGAGGCGATCTACGGCAACCTGCCGGGCTGGATCTCCACGACGACGCGGGCCGTGTGCGTCGACATGATTCGACGCCAGGCTGCCCAGCGGCGGCGGGTGACGCATTATGCGGTTGAGCCCAGGCGGTGCAGCGACGAGGCATTGATCGCCGAGGCCGTCCGCCGTCGGCTGGATGACGCGCTGTCCGAACTGTCGCCGGAGGTGCGGGAGCTGGTCCGGCAGCGATTCCTCCACGGGGCGCCGCTGCGGGCCGTGGCGAAGGCTCGTCGGGTTTCGATCGCCACCGCCAGCCGTCACGTGCAGGCTGCGCTGGCGGAGTTGCGGCATGCCTACGAATCGTTGGGCGTGGACGGCATCCATTCCAAGGCCATGCTCGCCGACGTGCTCGTCGGAAGCGGGTGGCGGAACTACATCGCCGACCATGGGCTGAGTCACTACACGCATCGCCCGCTGCCAGGGGCGGGGATGATCAGCGGCGCCCCACAGGCGGGGCCGGATGGTTGGCCGCGACCGATCCGGGTCGGGGTGATCGTCAGTTACTCCTCTGCTACGCGACCGAATAATCTCGGGAAAGTGATGCCCATTGAGCAGCAGGTCGTTTGGCTGCCTTTTCTGGAGGATCCCCGCTTTGAACTGGTGGGGGTGGTCGAGCCGGATACATCCGATCAGCCTCAGATCGAGCGGGTCATTCGAGGGTACGACCTGACGGCCGGCCTGATCGATGGGACCGACCTCGAGGCGCTGCGCACGCTCGACGTGATCTACCTTGGCTGGCAGGGGCGCATCATTCCGCAGGTGATCAGGGGGATCGCGGAGGCGGTGAGCGAAGGCGTGGGTTGCTACAACGTCGGGGTGACCTACACCCACCGCGGCGATTACCACCGGATCGTGCGGGAGGATCCTTATCTGCGGGCGCTGCGCCTCTGCGACGCGGTGTTGGGCACCTACTGCACCATCGACCTCGGCCCGAGGAAAGGGCGGCACATGGTTCCGATGTCGCACACGGTGCAGCAGCGGCATCCGGCGCTGGCGGGGCTGGAGCCGGGGGATAAGTTCAATATGGGGGGCTGCGGTCTGCTGCTTCGGCCGGCGGAGGGGGTGCAGGTTCTGGCCACTCAGGACGAACTGGTGTCGCACACCTGTGCGTGCGACGAGTGCCTTCGGTTTCCCATGACGACCCAGAAGATGCCCAAACACCAGATCTTGGCGGGCTCCTACGGCCGCGGGCGGGTGTTCATGAATCAGTCGCCGGAAATCCAGCCCCTGGCGAATCACCCGAACTCTCGTGGCTCGTTTCTGGAGCGCGTGTTTACCTGGCTGGCCGAGCCGCGCCGGCCGGAGGCGCGATGAGTGGCGCGCGTCACCGATGCCGGGCTGCTTTCCCGCCGGAGCGACTGTGCGGAAAGAAAATTGTCCGAAGCGTGAAAAATGATCCCGTCAGCTTCGTCTGAATGTCGGAGAGATGGTTCTTTTCTAACACTCAGGAGACGTTCGATGTCCACACACACGATGCCCGCAAGCCAGTCGGCGCCTACGGCCCTTGCTCCAGACGACACGTCATTGGTCGCGTCGCCTCGGCCCTGGTGCCGGAAGCTGATTCTCGGGACCCGTTGCGCGATGTTGATCCTGCTGATCGCCCCCATTGTGAATGCGCTGGTCGTCCTTGCCATGAGTTGGGGGTTGATGCTTATCGTTGAGGTCAAGTCGGACAGCATTATTCTCAGAGTCTTCACCGGCCTCGGGGAAGCCATGGTGTTGTACCGCTGGTCGTTTGCATTGGCGGCGGTCTGTGGCGGCATCCACAGCCTTCTGGTCCTTCGAACGCGCCCCGAATGGCACGTGATCCCCCTGCTTGCAGTCGTCTGCCTGATTGCCCTGCTGTTGGCGGACGGATTTTTCGGATGACAGCATTGGTGAGGGTTGCGTCGGCTCGGTTTGCCTTGGAAACCCCGTTATTTCCGAGTCCCGTACAGGCCTTAGGCCCTAACTGACGAATTCCAAACGGGTGCCACACAGCATCCGAAGTTCATCGGTGCCCCATCGGCCACAGCGAATCGTGCGGCTGTGCAGCACAACGAAAGCGCGATCAGCTCGGCCATTTTCCTTCTGGTGACGTAGCTTCGGCAATTTCGGGCGGGGCGCGGTCACGGTGTTACCTCCGGGGGTTGAACGGACCCATGGGTACGTTTCCGGTGATGGTAAACGGCCGCGCCGCCTGTTGGCGGGTAAGCGTTACTTACGCTTTCAGCCTGACTTGTGGAAATGGGCGATACAGGACTCGAACCTGTGACCTCACGGGTGTGATCCGTGCGCTCTAGCCAACTGAGCTAATCGCCCGCAGTGAACGCATCAGCATAGCGAGGAAGGGCAACGCGTCAAGCGATACGCCTCGGGGTTGCGGGCCTTACGGTGTGCTGGGCGGGGCGCTGTGATTGGCGCTGGATTTATCGGTGGCGTCGGCTTTGGTGTCGACAGCGTCGCGCTGATGCTGTTCGATCTGCGGCGACTGCTTGGTCGCTTCGTCGAGGCCGTCTTCAATGCCGGAGAGGCCTTTCTTGAACTCGACGATCCCTCGGCCGATGCTCTTGCCGACTTCAGGCAGCCGCTTGCCGAAGATCAGCACACCGAGCAGGGCGAGCAGCAGCAGCTCCGGCCAACCGAGCGGACCGACGAAGCCGAGCGCAGAATAAAGCAGGGTGTCAGGCATGGCCTGGGTTCCTTTCGTCGAAATCAATTCAAGCCAGACACATATTATTGCACAGGTTGCCGGCGGGGGCCAGCAGCGTTGTGAAAAACCGCG
The DNA here is from genome assembly GCA_041821185.1 of Phycisphaerales bacterium AB-hyl4. NCBI lineage: Bacteria > Pseudomonadati > Planctomycetota > Phycisphaerae > Phycisphaerales > Phycisphaeraceae > Natronomicrosphaera > Natronomicrosphaera hydrolytica. The sequence continues at coordinate 38,777 of JBGUBD010000017.1, forward strand.
TCAGGGGTGAGTGAGTGGGGGCGGGGGGGGTGTGAGGCTTGAGGCGTGGGGGGGTGTCCCGAAAGGCTGAGCGACTTAAGTGGCTCTGCCTCAAGCCCCGCGCCCCACGTCCCACGCCTCTTCGCTCTTGCCGAAGGCCTGTCGATCGGGTGATAATGAACCTGATGAGGTCTTGCCATGCGTGATCGACTGGACAGCCCGATGGCTGGCTGCGGCGGCGGAGGCTGCCTGCTGATGCTGCTCATCGGCGTCGTGCTCATGATCCTCATGCAACTGAACTTGTGGTGACGCCAGCGGCAGGCGCATGGCAGCATGGCGAGAGAAAACAGGGCACAGCTTGACTCTCGCTATTGGCGAGAGGCGACAAAGGGTTGCGTGAGATGCCGCCGTGTCGGCAGCAGGTCGGCGGAGCCGGGCCCGAACCAGATGTCGACGCCAGGATAGCCGCCCGACTGCTGAACCCACACCTCGCTGTGCGCGGCATCGTGCCAGACGAGCAGGTGAATGCCATCGTGCATCCTCGGCGACGCGCTGGCGGCAAGCACGATGGCCATCGCCTCTGTCGCTGGTGGGGCGTCGGTTCGCGGAAGCTGGTTGAGGATGGCGAGAATGTCACCGAGATGCTTCGGCGGTGAGAAGTCGGGCAGGGCGGTCGAGCGATCGGCCGACGTCGGTTCAGCCGACGGCGACGAGCAGCCTGCGATCAGCGCAACAAGCAAAGTCACACTCAGCCCGAGCATCTGCTGCATGTCGGCTCCCCATTTTCGCCCGTCAGTTCAGCGCCGCCAAAGGCTCGACAGCTCCAGCCAGAGGCATTGGAAGGTGAACCAGCCGAGTTTCACGATGAAGTAGCCGGCCAGCGCCGCCAGACCGCAAAGCCCGAAGATGGTCAGCATCCAGACGAGATCGCCGATCCATGCGCCCGCGCCAACCAGCACCGCCAGGATCGGACCGATGGCCACCACCATCGCGATCACGATAAGCGTCGCGAGGATGCCAACAAGCAGCCACTTGATCTGACGCAACTCTCGCTGCACATCGTCGTTCATGGTCGGCCCCGCCCCCGAGGTGAATCGAACCGGACGGGCGTCCGCGGCGGATCACTCGGCCGCGGCGAATTCGACTTCGCCATCGGTCACGTCCGCGGGGCTGCGGCCGGCTTCGATGGCGCTGATCTTGCGAACGCGGCGAGCGTGTCGGCCGCCTTCGAACTCCGTGTAAAGCCAGACCTCCAGCACGCGCTCAAGCTGCCGGGGGCTCATCAGGTCAGCCGCGAGGCAGAGCACGTTCGCGTCGTTGTGTCGACGCGAAAGCTCGGCACCGACCTCGTCGCAGACCAGCGCAGCGCGAACGCCTTTGACCTTGTTCGCGGCGATGGACATGCCGATGCCCGAGCCGCAGACGAGGATGCCACGGTCGGCGTCGCCTTCGCCGACGGCGGTGGCGACGGGGTACGCCTTGTCGGGGTAGTCGCAGGTGGCGTTTTCGCCGACGCCGCAGTCGCCGGTGATGGCGATGAAGGCGTGGCCCTGCTGTTCGAGCCAGCCCTGGATCTGGCGGGCGACGTCCGTGCCTCGATGGTCAGCTGCGATGGCGACTCTCATGGCTGTTGCTCCTTCAACCGCGATTCAAGACGACGTCGGATGACCTCGGCCGTCCGCTGGTAGGACGTAGCACCGGTGCCGATCGGGTCGTCGATATCCCCTCGTGGGTCGAGTGTGAACGTCTTATCCTCGGCCCACGGGGCGAGTTGAAGCACTGCCTGCCGGTGGGAGTCGGTCATGGTGTAAATCACATCCGCGTCGTGGATCAGTTCCGGCGTCAGTGGCCGCGAGCGGTGGCTGGCGATGTCGATGCCCTGCTTTTGCAGCGCTTCGATCGCGTGGTCCGCCGCAGGCATGCCGGGCATCGCCGACACGCCCGCCGAGAGCACGCGCAGCCCCGCGGCCTCCAACTCGTCCGTCGCAATGCCACGCTGGTCGGCCAGCAGCTTGCTCGCCAGCCCCTCAGCCATCGGCGAGCGGCAGGTGTTCCCGGAGCAGACCAGCAGCATCGTCCACCTTAGCATCTTACGGATGTAACGCTCATCGTAGACGCCTTCACGTTCCACTTTTATGTGACGACTTACACCCTCGCCCGCGAGGTGCACCACCGTCGACGGCCGAGCGTAGCGACTTCGCCCGCCATCGATGATCAGATCGACCTGACCATCCAACGCCTCGGCGGCGGCGTGAGCGTCGTGCGGCGCGGGTTGGCCCGGGCGGTGGGCGGCCGCGGCAACGATGGGCTCGTCCAGCGAGCCGAGCATCTGCTGCGTCAGTTCGTGGTCCGGGCAGCGAAGCGAAACGCTTTGTGCGTGGTAGATCCGGTCGCGAGCATAGGTCAGCCCACTGTCGCGGAGCTTCCGGTCGATCAGCTCGTTTGTAACATCAATGATCAGCGTCACCGCGCCGGGGAACGACTTTTCAATGGCCCGCTTCAGGAACGGGTCCGCCATGTCGACGTAGCGGTCCGCGGCGAAGGGGGTGGGCAGGTGGACGGTAAAGGCCCGGGCCTCGCCGTCGGCCTTGAGTTGGCGTAAGCGTTGCATGCCGATGTCGCTGGTGGCGGCGGCGGCCACGCCGTAGACCGTCTCGGTGGGGAAAACGACCAGTCCGCCGTCGCGGAGCAGCTCGGCGGCCTGCTTCGCGACCGCCCTCGCCTGTTCGCGGTTGCCCGGCTCGACCATGGTGATCTGCATATGACTGGCCATTGTATCGCCTTGAATTCCACCCGGTTTCAGTGCAGGCAGCTTTGTACAACCCGCCCGCGTCCAAGGCGTCGCCTCGGGCCGCGCGGTCGAGCCTGTCTATTTTAACCGACAGCCCGCGGCGGGTGAAACGCGGGTTTTCGACAAACTGAGAAAGCAGGTTGAAGGGAGGTTCAATTATACGGATTACCCATCAATTCGGGCTCTATGAAGGAGGGTGAAACCTGTCGTAAAAGGCTGAAGCCCACGGCGTGACGCCGTGGGCTTCCGGGGTTCACCCGCGCGTGCGGACCAGGGCGTGTTCGAGTTGTTTGAGGTGGGCGCTGATTCGGCGTTTGCGGTCGCCGTCGAGTTCGCGGTGGCCGAAGCGGATTTCGTAGAAAATCTCCGTCAGCGCCACCACCGGGTCGAACCGCATCGGGTTGGCCTCGGCCAATTCCTGAGCGAAGCTGAACGGGCTTTGCCAACTCGGCCGGTGGTAGCCGTGGCGTTCGAGCATGTCGAGCATGGTCAGGTAGAACCGCAGCCGACGGGCCAGGCCGCGCCGTTTGGCACGGGGTAGCGCGGTCAACTGCAACGCCACCAGCCGCTGCCGACGCAGCACGAGCAGGCGCGCGAGGTAGGCCAGGCAAATCCCGATCGCCACGACGATCAGCCCAGCGATGGTCCAACTGATGCGGTCCAGCCGCCAGTAGTCGGGCAGGTCGCGGAAAAACTCGCCGACTTCCTTCAGCCAGTTGACGCCTTCCGCCTCGTCGCCGCCTTGGATCGTATGCTGGATGCCGTCCATCACGGCCTGCCGACTGCGCTGGTCGAACGCCACCACCGACCGGATCCACGCAAACTCCGCATGATCGTAAAGCTGCCGGAGCACCATCCGCCAGCCCGCCCGCGGACGGTGCTCCTCGGCGAGGTCGGCCGGCGGGGTAGGGTCGAACGTCCGCCACGTCTGACCCGGCCCGGTGTTGATCTCCACCCACGCGTGAGCGTTACGCTGACGAACCACGTAGTAACCGCCCACCGGGTTGTACTCGCTGGCGACGTAGCCCGTGACGACGCGAGCCTGCATGCCGATCGACCGCGCCATCGCAGCGAGCCCCGAGGCGAACAGCTCGCAATGCCCCGAGCGATGGTCGAACAGAAACTGAATCACCGGGTCCTGATGATCGGGCACGTCGGGGTTGGTCAGCTTGTAGGTAAACCCCTCGCGGAAGTAGTCGGTCAGCACGCGGGCGATCGCCGCGTCGTCGTCGGTATGCAACGCCTCCGGATCGCGCGACAGGCCATGCTCAGCCAGCAATGCCTGCGTGTACTCCGTGACTCGGCCGCGCTGCACCGGCCAGCCGCGGGCGTAATCACGGTCGAACGATTCGAACAGCTGCGAGTCGCGGGCCTGCCGCAGCATCTCGCTGTCGCTCGCATGTCTGCCCACCTGCTCCCGGTATCGCTCGACCACATTCTCCTGCGGAGCCACCGGCCAGGCGACCGTATACACCAGCGCCCCCGACGCGTCTTCGCTGGTCAACTGTTGGTCGACCGCATTGAACCCCACCGCCGCGAGGCTGCTGCTTTGCACGAACGACGGCAGATGATGCGTAAACAGCACGTTGTGCCCAAGCTGCCGAAGCGTGACGTGGGCCTCAATGGTCGGCGTGTTCTCCGGCAGGTCCACGAGCGTGACACCCTCGCTGGGCAGACTCAGGCGAAAGTCGTGTGCGTTGGTGCTTCGGCTACGCGACCAGGCCTGCGTCACCTGGTTGTACTGATCCAACGCCGCGCCGCGCAACAGCCAGGGCGGGCGGTTTTCGCCGCCGATGTTCATCTCGTGCATGTAAAAACGCACGTTGAGCACCGGCTCTCGGCCGCCTCGGCTGCCGGGGCTGCTGCGTGTGCTCACCTGCTGGGAAAAGCCCGCTTCCGTTCGGCCGCTGGCGTCGCGGGCGGTGATCGGGTTGTGCGTGTCGTCGGCCCGAGGCGAAATGACGAACACCGCCACCGCCACCGCCGTGCACATCAGCCCCACCGCCACCGTCATGAACCGGAAATGCCACCGATGCCCCCGGCCCACCACCGGCTTGGGGCGGATCGCCTTGCTCGGCTCGGTCGCCGCGGCGCGGTTGTGCTCCAGCACCTTGTCGCTCGTGCTCTTGAAGTGAAACAGCAGCACCGTCACCAACGCCAGCACGCAGTAAGCCGCGAGGATCACGCCATACACCATCGACACGCTCAGCACGCTCGCCGCGATCATTTGCAGCACACTGAGCACGAGCACCTGTGCGTACTCGCGATTGGTCTTTTCACTGTAAAGCAGCAGGATCTGCAGCCACATGGTGAAGTGGCCCATCGCCACGACCATGTCCACCGGCTGCTGCCCGCCTTCGCCGGCGAACAGCTCCACCAGCATCCACGCCACCGCCGCCAGCGCCCCGATATTCGTCACCCAACGCGGCAGCGGTCGGCCGTTGGGCCCCTCCGTCACGTACCACGCCAACGCGCCGATGCTGCCGGCGACCAGCAGCATGCCCGGATTCTGCGCCGCGAGGCAAAACGCCACAATGCCCAGCAACACCTGGGCAAACGCCAGCCGACGAAATTGGTAAATCAGCGACATTGACCCCGTCAGCATACCCGCTCGCCCGCGCCAGGCGAAGCCCGGGCGATCGCCCGGCAGGAAGCCGGCTGCGATTTGCGCCTGACTGCCACGCAGCAAACCACAGACGATCAAGCACGACAAACGTGGCTGCACACTTGCAACATTTAGCCGCGGTGCTTGCGCCGCGCGCTTCGGCAGCAACCCCAACACGGGCCAAGGCCCGCGGCTAAATGGGGACGCGAGATCGAACCCGCATTGTTGCGCAAGCTCGCACCTGCCTTACGCCAGCTCGCCGCCGAACTCGTCGCTGCGCTCATCACCATATTCGTCGTCGAAGAGATTCGACCGATGATGAATGCGGATCAGCCGTGACAGCGCCTCAGCCATGATCGGCGCGATGCTGGCGCAAATGTCCACAAGCTGGTCGTCGAACGGGTCGTCGCGGTCGCGGAAGAGCGTGATCACCGCCAGCGCTTCGTTCTCATGCTGGCAGGCGAACGCGAGCACGTCGCACTCAGCAAGATACGCGGCGTCGTCGCCCATGTGCTCTTGCAGAACCTTGTCACTATTCAGACGCAGCACCTTGGCATGCTCAGCCACACGCGGTGCGAACACGTCGCCGAGGTGTTGCAGCAACAGATCCGCCGCATCGCTGGAGCAGTCAAAGTTGACGTATCCGCCGAGGCTGAACTCGTCCGCCGTCGAAGGCAGGAACAGCGCCGCGTTCGTCGGGCCGGCGCGGTCGATCAGGTACTCCAGCGTCTTGAGCAGCAATTGTTCGAGGTCCAGTTCCTGGCGGACCATCGCCTGGTACTCGGTCGAGCTGACGTTTTGCTGCATCTGGTCGGCCAACTCCTGGTACGCCGACACCAGATCGCTGCACAGAATGTCAACCTGCTGGCTGATTTCCTCACGCGCCTCGTTGAGCTTGTGGCAGGCTCGGCGGAGCCGGCGGATGCGCTGGGTCTGATGATGGTCGTGGTCCTGACGGGCAATCACCTCGCGGACGCGTTGGGTGAGCTGCTTCGTCTCCAACGGCCGCGTGAGAAAGTCGACAGCGCCGAGGCGCATCGCCTGCACCGCTGCCTCAACCGTGGGCGTGTCCGTGACCATCAGCATCTGCGTGCGCCGACGTCGCTGACGCAGCGTACGCGCCAGATCAAAACCCGAGCCGTCGGGCAATGTGGTGTCAGCCACGACCAGATCGATCGGCCGACGCGCCAACCGCTCCCGTGCTTCACCGAGGTTGCACGCATGCTCAACCTTGATCGGCTGCTGCGTGTCCATGCATCGTTCGAGCTGCTTTGCCAGATCCATGCCCCGGTCGACGACCAGCACGCGGAACGGCTTATGCGAGCGCTGTTCCGCCCGGTCGTAGTGGGGCGTGATCGCGGGGGTCGACGGCTGGCGGGACGAATATCGCGGCACGGGCTCCTCCTGTCGTCGTTGGCCCTGACACGCCGAACAACTCAACGTCGCGTTTCACACGCAGGGCTTGCAGTGGCAGTATCGGCCGATTGCGCCGGTCGATTCAGGTGCGCGGGCAAAGAAATTACCCAGACTTGCATCAAATACGCATCCAAACCCGATGAGCGCCGATCGCACACCAGATTCAGGGCGCTAAACCGTCAAGCCATCCGACCCAAGCTCGCATCCCGATAACTGCGGAACAAAAAAACGAGCAGGCGCCGGAGGGGGCGCCTGCTCGATGACGCCTTGCTGGGGAGTGCCAAGGCGGTTGGGGAGAACCGTCTATCCGTCGAACGATCAGTCGTAGCTGACAAACTGAGCCCGCGTCGCGTTGGGGTCTTTGTCGTAGTCGCAGAAGACGATCGCGCCGAACTTGTTCATGCCGGCCACGCTCTTGAGCGCGTCGAACTGGTTGCTGCCAAAGTTGAACGTGCCGAAGCGGTTGTTGTTGATTTCGAAGCCGACCAGGTCGTTGCCGATGAACTCCAGGCCGTAAATGTTGGCGAGGGTCAGCGAGGCGACGAGCGTTTCGGTTTCGTTGGCACGGTCGATGCGGTAGAGGCGGTTCTCGCTGGTGGCGTAGAACTGCTGGCCGTCGGTCGACGCGAGGCCGTCATAGTCTCGGCTGAGGGGGAACAGCTCGACGGCCGTGCCGGCGGGCATGTCAAACGCTTCGCCGGTGACCTGGTTGATCTCGACGGTGTCCTGGTGCATGACGCGGACGAGTCGGCGGGGGGTGACGACCTCGGCTTCTTCGCCCTGGATGGCCTGGCCGCCTTCGATGGCGAGGTACCAGTGGCCCATGTTGAGGTTATTGCTTCCACTGTGGCCGGAGCGGCTGTTGTAGACGCGGATCTTCATGGGCGAGTGATCGCCGCTGGTGAAGGTGTAGGTGTTGGAGTTCAGCAGGGTGATGGTTTCATCGCCGAGCTGGATGTCGCGTTGCCCGCCCTGGCCGATGGGTCGGATGCGGAAGTTGGCGGCGTAGCCGGAGATCAGCGTGCCGTTGTTGTCGACATCGCCTTGCCGGGCGTTGAGCAGGTCGTCGCGTGACCAGGCACGGACAAAGTTGCCGTTCTCGTCGATCTGGACGAGGTCGAACTGCATCTGGTCGCTATTGTTCGGGTTCAGCCGAATCTCGCCGGAGATCGGCTTGGGCGGTGTGGTCTCCGCGAGTTGCACGGCGTAGAGGACGTTCTTGCCGCCTTCCTTCACCGCGACCGCGCCGGTGACCCGGCCGCCTTCGACGCGTTCCTCGGCGAGGGTCGCCTCGGCGGAGTGAATATCTACGTAGACAAATCGCCCCACGTGGCTTTGCGGATCGGTCCAGAAAGCAAAGATGTTCTGGAAGCCGGGCACGTACGCAGCGCCGTCGATGCCGGTGAGCAGCGAGTTGTCTGTGCTCAGCACGTGGCCGACGTCATGGCTGCCGCTTGAGCCGAGTACATGGCGGACGAGCTTGCCGCTTTCGCGGTCGAAGCCGTACATCACCTGTTCGCCGGTGTCGTGGTCCGCCAGGGCGGGCGCGACGGCGGTCGCGCCGATCACGGCCGCAGCAAGGCCGGCACGAAAGGGATTGGGACGATTACGCATAACTACACCTCTTGAAAAAAAAGAACTTGGACTGGCCTCCCAATGCCTTGTCCAGCAGGTCGAACGGGTCACCCTGGTCGGGCCCGCCGATCTGCCACGGGGTACAACAGGTGAAGGTGTAAGATTCGCCGGCCGTGCGGGCCAGCCGATGACGCAAAATCCCCACTAATTCCGTATTGCCCAGTCCGCATAACGCGCACGGGCGGCGCAGATGAAAGCGGTTTACCGATGTCAGGGCCGGTGCACATGACGCATTGAGGATTTCATGCCGGTTCCCTCTCCCTCGCAGGGAGAGGGGCAGGGTGAGGGTCGGCCAGCCCTGCACCATCCCATACGCAGCATGCTGTTCAACCTCGACTTCGGTTCCTGCAAACCCTCACCCCAGCCCTCTCCCTGCGAGGGAGAGGGGGGTGAAGCCAGACGCTGGGAATAACTTGAAACCGTTTACATCGTGCTTTGCCGCACTCGTCCGACGAAGGCGTCGTACTGCTCGGGCGTGTCGATGCCGGTGTGGTGAACGTGTGTGCGAACGATGGCGATCGCGTGGCCGTGCTCGAGGGCGCGGAGCTGTTCGAGCTTTTCGGTTTCTTCCAACGGCGTGGGGGCCAGTTGCACGTACTGGTCGAGGAACCATCGGCGGTAGACGTACAGGCCGGGATGCTTCAGCGGGGCGTGCTCGCGGGTGTTGTCGCGATCGTGGGGGATCAGGGCGCGGGAGAAGTAGAGCGCCCGGCCGGTCGCGGCGACGACAACCTTGACGATGTTGGGGTTGGCCGGGTCTTCATCGGGCGCGAACGGGCTGGCGAGGGTCGCCATCGGCGCGTCGGGGTCGTTGGCGAGGCCCTGGATGAGCTGGTCGATCACGCTCGCCTCGATCTCCGGCTCATCGCCTTGCACGTTGACGATCAGCGGCGCGTCGGGCGTATGCCTGGCACCCTCAGGCGTGGGGCCGAGCAACGCGTCGGCCGCCTCGGCGAGGCGCGACGTGCCGTTGGGGTGGTCGGCTCGGGTCATGACCGCCTCGCCGCCGAACGCGAGCACCGCGTCGTAGATCCGCTGATCATCCGTCGCCACCGCCACGCGCGACACATGCTTCGCCTCGCGAACGCGTTCGACCACATGCTGAATCATCGGCTTGCCCGTGCGATCGAGCAACGGCTTACCCGGCAGCCGAGTGGACGCGTAACGGGCGGGGATCAATGCGATGGCGGAGAGCGGAATTTCGGATTTCGGATTTCGGATTTCGGATTTGTCGGTCACAGCAGCCTACCTCGCATTCCAAATTCGAAATCCGAAATCCCGAAATTCGAAATGCCTCAGGCCGTCTTCGCGCCCAACTCGTCGGCGAGCTTGCGGATGCCTTCCATGCGATCGCGGATGTCGCGGAAGTTGATGTCGGCCTGGAGAATCTGCGACGCGAGCTTCTGCGCCTCGCGGGCCTGCTCCGCGTCGTTGTTCTTGCGGGCCGACTTCTCCAACGCGTCCATCAGCAGGTAGCGCATGTCCATCGCGACGCGGTCGCTGTCGGCCGGATGCGCCTCAATGCCCTGACGCAGCGTGTCCACCGCTTCCTCGAACCAGCCTTTGTGCAGGTAGCAGGAGCCGAGGAACTCGTGCGACAACGCCCGATGCTTCGGGTCGGCCTTGGATTGCTGGAACGCGCCGATCGCCTCGTCCACCTCGCCCGACTGGTACAGCCGACGCCCGAGCTCGAAACGCAACGCCATGTCCGTGGGATACTGCTTGACGCGCTCGCGATATTCCTGCAACTCGAAGGTCAGCCGTTTGCGGCGGAGCTCTTCGTACTTCTGCTTCAGATCCGGATCGTCCGGGTCTTGTTCAAGCGCCGCACGCAGCTTGCGCTGCCGACGGTTGAACTGCTTCATTCGGATGTCGCCGATGCGCATCTTGTACCGGCTCTGGCTGGTCTGGTCCCAGAGCTGCTGGAGCATCTGGATCGCTTCGTTCTCCGCGGCTTCCTCGTCCTTGCGAAGCAGCAGATCGACGATCTTCGTAATCTTGTCGACGTCCTGCGGGTCTTCTTCCAACTCGGCTTTACGACGCTTGATCGTCTCATCCAGCGCAGCGCCGGGGCGGGCGGAGTCTTCGGTTTCAAGGTCGCGCTGCTTCTCGGCGTCGCGGACGAAGCGGCGGAAACCGCCTTCTTCCGTCTTCTGCTCGCCGGAGTAGCCGCCCATCTGCATCGTGTTCTCGGCTTCGAGCTCTTTGAGATCCTTCAGCAGCTTGTCGTTGTTCTGGTCCAGCCGAATGGCGTGCCGACAGGCTTCCACCGCCTTGTCGAACGCCTGGATGCGTGAGAACAGGTCGCGAATCTGAATGTAGACCGCCTTCTTGGGCTTCTTCGCCTGGGCGTTGAAGTCCATCGCCAGGCCGCCCACCCAGTACGCCACCTCCGCCAGGTGCAGGTCGGGCTCGGCTTCGTCGGCTTCGACGGCCCACTTCATCACCTCCTGCATGAGGCTGACGTTCAGCGGATCTTTCGCCCAGAGCATCTCGTTGTGGAGCATCTTGTCCAGCGGTGAAGGGCCGCCGCTCTTGAACTTCTCGGTGAAGCCTGCGGGCTTGCCGCCGGAGACTTTACGTCGCAGCGAGACGTCGCGGAGGGCTTCGTGCTTGGACATGTTGTCCGGATCGTGCTTCAAGCCGTTGACGTAGCACTCGATCGCGTAGTCGTAGTTTCGCGCATCGGCAACGGTCTGGGCGTGTTCAAAGAAACGTCGAGCCTTGCGCTCGTCGCGTTTGAACCCGCTTTCAGCGTCGTCCGACTTGCCCTGACTGAAAAAATTAAGTGCCATCGCGTCGATTGGTCGCCTGAATAAGCGTCTTCGGACAGATGTTCCGTACTGTGTAATCTACGGGGAGCACCGGGGTTGTCAACTGTGACATGCCGGAAGTGGCGGTACAGGGGCCATGAGCCCGGCGTCTGTTCGGAATAAAGCCCAGGCATGATAAAGCCCAGGCATGGCCATGCCTGGGCTTTAAAAACCCGAAAACCCAAAACAACCCCCACACCCCAAACCCCCGCCACCGCGTCGCGCTTTTGATCATTCGGCCGATCGTGGCAACAATACCCCTTATGACCCGCGTTCGCACTGCTATCGTCGGCCCGACAGGCTATACAGGCTTCCACCTGATCGACCTGTTGCTGCGCCATCCCCAGGCCGAGCTGACCTATCTCGCCAGCCATCGCGATGAGCTGCCCGACATCCGCGAGGAGTTCCCGCAGCTGCTCGGTCGGCTGACCGACGAACAGGCGGTCTGTCGGCCGATCGACCCCGACACCATCGCCGACGTCGCCGACGTGGTCTTTCTCGCGCTGCCCCACCGGGCGGCGATGAGCTACGTGCCGCGCCTGCTCGACGCGGGGTTGCGTGTGATCGACCTGTCCGCCGACTATCGCCTCGCCGACGCCGACCTCTACGAACGCGTCTACGAGCACCCGCACGAAGACCTCGCCAACCTCGCCGACGCAGTCTATGGCCTGACCGAGCTGTACCGCGACCAACTGCCCGGCGCGATGCTTGTCGCCAACCCCGGCTGCTACCCCACCGCAGCGGCATTGGGCATCGCGCCCCTGCTGGCGCGGTCGGTCGTGCAGCGGGAGGGCATCGTGATCAACGCCGCCTCGGGCGTGACCGGCGCCGGGCGGAAGCCGAGCCTTGCGCTCATGTTCGCCGAGCAGAACGACGCGTTCGGCGCGTATGGCAAGATCGGCGGCCATCGACACCAGAGCGAGATCGAACAAACGCTCGGCCGAGTGGCGGGGCAGGCGATGTCGCTGCTGTTCGTGCCACATCTGCTCCCGGTCGACCGGGGCATCCTGGAGACCATCTACCTCACGCCCACGCAGCAGGATGTAACGGAAGAGGAGCTGTTCGAGGCGTTTGAGGACGCGTACGCGGACGAGCCGTTCGTTCGCGTGCGGGAAAACCTGCCGAACATCAAGCATGTGGTGGGCACGAACTTCGTCGATGTCACCGTTCGACTGACCGGCCCGGCGGAGCAGCGGCGGGTGGTGGTCTTCGCCGCTGAGGACAACGTCATCAAAGGCGCGGCCGGCCAGGCGATCCAGAACATGAACGTTGTTTTCGAGCTCGATGAGACCGCCGGTCTGATGTGATGTCGGCAGGTTTGGTCAATTTTCCGACTTTGTTTGGGTCGTTCTTTTTTCAGAGTGCCACACAGATGTCACCGTCTGTTGTTATGTTGCTCACGTTCCGTCGCTGGGTTGCGTTCGCGTACCAGCGGGGGAACCGAGCTCTTTTGGGGGGCAGTGGCAGCGGTGCGGGGGCCGCTGCCTTTTTTATTGGCGGGTTTTACGACGGGTAAGGTGTGAGGAGTTGCCCATGTCAGCCGACTACAGTCGCATCCATCGCCTGCTGAAGATTCTCATGCTGATCCAGTCCGGCGGGACGTGGACGGCCGAGCGGCTGGCGGCGGAATGTGACGTCGCGGTGCGGACGATCTACCGCGACCTCAAAACGCTCGAAGGTGCGGGCGTGCCCTATTTTTTCGATGGCGAGCAGAAGGGCTACCGCGTTCGGCGGGACTTTTTCATGCCCCCCGTGGAGCTGACGCTCGACGAGTCGCTGGCGTTGCTGGCATTGGGCGAGCACGTCGCCGGCCGAGAGCAGGTGCCGATGACCCGCGCCGCCGAGCGCGCCATCGCCAAGGTGCGCAGCCAACTGCCGACAGCGGTGCAGCAGGAGGTGGAGCAGCTCGACGGCCGAGTGGCGATCGACCTCGCCGCGGCGGGCCCGCATGACGGCATTGCCGACGTGTATGAGCAGGTTCGCAGCGCGATCGCCGACCGGCGGATGCTGCGCTGTTCGTACGAGTCGATTCAAAGCTCGCTCGATGGCGGCACGGGTGGCGGGGGCAGTGGCGGGGCCGGAGGTGGCGGGGGTGATGAGGTGTTCGAGTTTCGGCCTTACGCGCTGCTGTTCGCTCAAAGGGCGTGGTACGCGGTGGGGCATCATGGCGGGCGGGGCGCGGTACGGCAGCTCAAGCTCAATCGGTTTACCGCGGTGGAGCGGACGGGCAAGCCTTATGAGATACCGGCCGACTTCAGCCTGGCGGACCACCACGGCCAGGCGTGGCGGATGATCCGCGGCGAGCCGAGGTGTGATGTCGAGCTGCACTTTGATGCGGCGTTTGCCGAGACGGTCGCCGACACGCGCTGGCATTCGACGCAACAGGTTGACTGGCATGACGATGGGTCGATCACCTTTCGTTGTCAGGTGGACGGGCTGGACGAGATTGTGTGGTGGGTGTTGAGCATGGGGCCGCATTGCGTGGTGAAGCAGCCGGTCGAGTTGGCCGACCGTGTGCGCTCGCTGGCCGAGGCGGTGGTGGCGAAGTATGCAGCGGTTCAGCAGGAGTAGGGCGGCAGCAGGGATGGGGGACGGTTGCCGGAGGCCTTGGAACGACAACGCGGCTTCTGCACTTGCGACATTTAGCGGCGGTGCTCGCACCGCCTTTTTCGGCATGGCAGGACCGAACGCGCGGGCCAAGGCCCGCGGCTAAATGGGAACTCGCGTTGTCGTACCAAATAATGGATCACGGAGCGTTTCGCATGGACGCGAACAGGCAGATCGAGCCCGACCTGGCCCCGCACTGGCGAGTGTATAGACAGTGCATGGCAGAGATTGTGCGCGTATTGCGGCAGTCGGTGCTGCGCGGTCGGCCGATGACGCTGCCGAACGTGCGTCGGCTGTTCGAGCGGCGGTGGCGTGGCGTGACGCGGGCGCTGCCGACGGCGGAAGATCGGCAGGCGGCGTTTGCGGCCGGCTTGCGCCGTGGACGGGTGTGGCTGACGGCGTATTACCCGCTGAACGTGCCCGGGGCGGCCTCCGCGCGGTGTCTCAGCGGCCCGGATGAGGCAGGGGCCGGGGCCGCGTAGATGCTGGCTAGCACAACGTTAACAGAGCAAGACGCGATTCGGGCTGGATTTACGCTTCGATGCGCGGTAGGGTAACTGACTGAGTTGGACTGGCGGAACGGGCGACGCTCGGCCTCGGAAGGGAGGCGGGCCTTGCTGATCGGGTGGCTAGTCTGATTGCGGCCGGGCGGGTGCCCATCGGGTCGCAGTTGATGCCTACGTCTAATAGGTGGCCGATGCCGCGTGAAGGCAGCGGGCCAGGCGTGGGTAAATCCAAAATCAGTGTCCGTCGACGAAACGCGTCAGAGCGCCCGGTTGTGCCATGTTCACGACTGAGCGGTCCGCGCCTGGTCTCGGCGGTCACATAGGTTTTTTTCTGATACGCGTTTCATTACGAAAGGGAAGCACAATATGACGACCAAAGCACGCGAACAGCAATCCTTCGGCGAAAACCCCGTGGACGTCCGCGAGACCGACCACTACACCGACGAGTACGTCAAGGGATTTGTTGATAAGTGGGACGAACTGATCGACTGGGACAGCCGGGCGAAGAGCGAAGGCACGTTCTTCATCGACAAGCTGCGCGAGCTGGGCGTGAAGAAGGTACTCGACGTCGCAGCGGGCACGGGTTTCCACTCGGTTCGCCTGCTGGAAGCTGGCTTTGAGGTGGTTAGCGCTGACGGCTCGCCGCAGATGCTCTACAAGGCGTTCGAGAACGCCCGCCGCCGCGGCCACGTGCTTCGCACGGTCCAGGCCGACTGGCGCTGGCTCAACCGCGATGTGCACGGCGAGTACGACGCGATCATCTGCCTCGGCAACTCGTTCACCCACCTCTTCGCCGAGCACGACCGACGCAAGGCCCTGGCCGAGTTTTACGCCATGCTCAAGCACGACGGCGTGCTCATGCTCGACCAGCGAAACTACGACGGCATCCTCGACAACGGCTACGACTCCAAGCACCAGTACTACTACTGCGGCGACAATGTCTCCGTCGCCCCGGTCCACGTCGACGAGGGCCTCGCCCGCTTCCGCTACCAGTTCCCCGACGAGTCGGAATACTTCCTCAACATGTTCCCGCTCCGCAAGGACTACACCCGAAAGCTTATGAAGGACGTCGGCTTCCAGCAGATCGATACCTTCGGCGACTTCCAGCAGACCTACAAAGATCAGGACCCGGACTTCTACATCCACGTCGCAAGCAAGGCCTATCAGGAAGAAGACTAAACACCCCTGGCACGGTTTAGCCCTCGCGATCACGTGAGGTAACGGTGCGACGCAAGGTCTGACTGAATGGTTCGCAGCAAGGAACGAATATGAATACGCAATACTCCGACGCCGTGCAGACCGCACGCGAGTACTACAACAGCGAAGACGCTGACAACTTCTACTACATCGTCTGGGGCGGCGAGGACATCCACATCGGGCTTTACGAGTCCGACACCGAGCCCATCGCCGACGCCAGCCGACGCACCGTCCGCCACATGGCGGGCAAGATCCAGAACATCGACAAGCAAAGCAAGGTCATCGACCTCGGCGCCGGCTACGGCGGATCAATGCGATACCTCGCCAAAACGCACGGCTGCCACTGCGTCGCGCTCAACCTCTCCGAGGTCGAAAACGAACGTGACCGCCAGATGAACGCCGAGCAAGGCCTCGACAAGCTCATCGATGTCGTCGACGGCGACTTCACCGCGCTGCCTTACGAGGACAACAGCTTCGACGTCGCCTGGTCGCAGGACGCGTTCCTGCACAGCGGCGATCGCGTGAAGGTGCTCGAAGAGGTCGCCCGCGTGCTCAAGCCCGGCGGCGAGATCATCTTCACCGACCCGATGCAGGCCGACGACTGCCCCGAAGGCGTGCTTGACCCGATCCTCGCCCGCATCCACCTGGACACGCTCGGCTCGCCGGGCTTCTACCGCGAGCAACTGAAAAAGCTCGGCTTCGAGGAAATTGAGTTCGAAAACCTCAGCCACCAGTTGTGCAACCACTACGGCCGAGTGCTGCGCGAACTCGAATCACGCGAAGCGGAACTGCGCGACAAGCAGGTCAGCAGCGACTACATCGAGCGGATGAAAAAGGGCCTCAACCACTGGATCGAAGGCGGCAAGCAGGGCCACCTCGCCTGGGGCATCCTCCACTTCCGCAAGAAGTAATCTGCCGCAACCATAACCGTCCAAATCGAAAGCCCACGGGCCCCCGCCCGTGGGCTTTTTTCGCGCCGATGGGCTACCATTCATTCAAAACGCGAATTCATGGAAATACAACCCCGCGTCCGTGCGTTGTACCCCTAAGGCCCGCCGCGCCCACGCGCCCCGGGCTTACCCGGACACACCACCACCGCCACCTGTGGCAACGGCAGGGGACGAACCACTCGCCCGGATCGAGCGGAATTTCATGGCCAGGAAGCGAATACCCGTAGCACGAATCGTAGGCAGCCTCATCGCGCTGGCATTGCTGGCCACACTGGGCTGGGCGATCTATGGCAAGGTCAGTGAAGCTCGCGAGTCGCCCGAACGCGACCGTGGCGGCGGGTCGGTCGCCGTGCACACCGCTGCGGTCGAGCACGGCTCGATTACCGACCAGCGCACCTTCACCGGCACGCTCAACGCGCGCTCCCGCTTCACCGTCGCGCCCAAGATCGCCGGCCGCATCGATGAGCTCACCGTCGACATCGGCGACACCGTCGAACGCGGCCAGGTCGTCGCCCGCCTCGACGACGCCGAGGTCGTCCAGCAGGTGGAAGAGGCCCGCGCCGAACTCGCCGTCGCCGAGGCGACGCTGGAGGAAACGCGGAGCAACCTCGCCTCCGCCGAGCGCGACTTGAACCGCATCCAGTCACTACGCGAGCAGCGCGTCGCTTCCGAATCAGAGCTGGACGACGTGCAGTCGCGCTTCGATGCGCAGCAGGCTCGCCTGCGCGTGGCCGAGGCGCAGGTCGCCCAGCGGCAGGCGGCGCTGCGGTCCGCCCAGGTCCGCATGAGCTACACCCTCGTCCGCGCAAGCTGGCAGGGTGATGATGAACAGCGCGTCGTCGGCGAACGCTTCGTCGATGAGGGCGACACCCTCTCCGCCAACGCGCCGCTCGTGACCGTGCTCAACATTCAAACCCTCCGCGCCGTCGTCTTCGCCACCGAGCGAGACTACCCCCGGCTACGCGTCGGCCAGCGCGCCGAAGTCACCGCCGACGCGTACCCCGACGAGTCGTTCGTCGGCGAGGTGACGCGGTTGTCGTCCGAGTTTCGCGAAGCATCACGCCAGGCACGCGTGGAACTGCGCGTGCCCAATGACGATCATCGATTAAAGCCGGGCATGTTCGTTCGCGTTCGCCTGGAACTGGAAGAGATTGACGACGCGACGATCGTGCCGCTGGACGCGCTGGTCACTCGCCGAAACGAGCAGGGCGTGTTCGTCGCGGACGTGGATGAGCGTAAGGCGCACTTCGTGCCCGTGCGTGTGGGCGTCACGCAGGGCAACCGAGTGCAGTTGATCGACCCGCCGCTGGCCGGCCGCGTGGTCACGCTCGGCCAACACCTGCTGGAAGACGGCTCGTCAATCACGCTCGTGGATGATGATGACGATGAAGCGGCCGACGCGCTGGCGGAAATCACAAGCGGGTGAGGCAATCAACGATCAACGATTAGCAATCAGCGATCAGCGATCAGCGATCAGCAATTAGAAATTCCCCCTGATCCGGCC
Organism: Phycisphaerales bacterium AB-hyl4; assembly: GCA_041821185.1. NCBI lineage: Bacteria > Pseudomonadati > Planctomycetota > Phycisphaerae > Phycisphaerales > Phycisphaeraceae > Natronomicrosphaera > Natronomicrosphaera hydrolytica. The sequence goes on from JBGUBD010000017.1 coordinate 56,780, forward strand.
CTTCGCTCGCGGACTCGCTCAGGGCTCGGCTTGAACTTGAGGGGCTCGACTAAACGGGTTGTGGTGGGGTTTCGGGAACGAACATGCGTATTACGAATCTCAGCGTCGGCCGACCGATTTTCACGATCATGGTGGTGTTGATCGTGCTCATCCTCGGCGTGGTCTCGCTCACTCGGCTGCCGATCGACCTGATGCCGGAGCTGACGTATCCCACGCTCACTGTCGCGACGAACTACGAAAACGCTGCGCCGGAAGAGATGGAAGAACTCGTCACCCGGCCGATCGAGGAAGCCGTCGCCGCGGTGCCGGGCGTGGAAGAGCTCACGTCCATCTCGGCGGAGGGGCAAAGCCAGGTGCGCGTGACCTTCACCTGGGGCACGAACCTCGACGAAGCAAGCAACGACATTCGCGATCGACTCGACCGCATCATCAACCGCTTGCCCGACGACGCGGACCGCCCGCAGCTACGCAAGTTCGACGCGGCGCAGTTTCCGATTCTCCTGCTCGGTGCATCGAGTCGGCTTGACCCGATCGAGCTTCGGCAACTGATCGACAATCAGCTCAAGCAGCGAATCGAGCGCATCCCCGGCGTCGCGGCGCTGGATGTCTGGGGCGGTCTGGAACGCGAGATTCAGGTCAACCTCGACCCGGACAAGATTCGCGCGCTGGACCTGCCGCTGGATGTGGTGGTGCAAGGCATTCGCGACGCGAACATCAACGTGCCCGCGGGCACGATCGAGCGCGGCCGATTCGACGTCACCCTGCGCACGCCAGGCGAGTTCACCAGCCTCGACGAACTGCGCGGCACGACCATCCTCGAACGCGAAGGCCAACCGATCTACCTCGGCCAGGTCGCCAACGTCCTCGACACGCATCAACGGCAGACGCGCTTCATCCGCATCAACGGCGAGCCCGGCGTCCGCCTCGCGGTACGCAAACAGTCGGGCACGAACACGGTGCAGGTCGCCAACGAAGTGTTGCGTGAGTTGAATCGCGTCAACAACGACTTCCCGCAGGTCAACCTCGTGCCGGTGATCAACACGGCCACGTACATTGAGCGGGCCATCACCAACGTCGGTCGAACGATTCTCATCGGCGGCACGCTCGCGCTGTTCGTGTTGCTGTTTTTCCTGCGAAACATCCGCAGCACGCTGGTGATCGGCACCGCCATCCCCATCTCCATCATCGCGACGTTCACGTTGCTTTACTTCAACGGCTTTACGCTCAACCTCATGACGCTCGGCGGCCTCGCGCTGGGCGTGGGCATGATGGTCGACAGCTCCATTGTCGTGTTGGAAAACATCTACCGCCTGCGCGAAGAAGGCCTCGACGCGAAACAAGCCGCGGTCCAGGGCACGGAGCAGGTCACGCCTGCCATCGTCGCGAGCACGATCACGACGCTGGTGATCTTCCTGCCGCTGGTGTTTGTCGAAGGCATCGCGGGGGTGATGTTCCTTCAGTTCGCGTACGTGGTCGCGTTCGCGCTGATCTGTTCGCTGCTGGTGGCGTTGACGCTCGTGCCCATGCTCGCGGCAAGACTACTCAAAGCGCCTCCGCGCCCAAGGCCACGGAACTTAGATTCCGCTGCCTTGGAAATGAGCATGCCCCAGCCGGCGGTCGCGATGCAGTCGGGGATCGGCAATCGTCTGTTCGCGGTCAGTGGCGCGATGTTCGATCGCATCGAAGCAAGCTACAAAGAGTTGCTGACCAACGTGCTTCGCTGGCGGCTGGTTACGCTGCTGGTGGTGGGGCTCGTGTTCGCCGGGGCGATCTGGCTCGTGCCTTACGTGGGCACGGAGTTCATGCCCGAGACCGACGAAGGCGAAGTGCGCGTCAACGTTGAGGCGGAGACAGGCACGCGCGTCGAGCTGGTGGATCAGATCATGCACCGGGTCGAGGCGATCGTCGCGGCGGAGGTTGCCGACGAGGTGGAGAACATGGTGGTGAACGTTGGCGCGTCGGGCTGGCGGCCGTCGGCGCGATCGCGTGGCGATATTCAGATGTCACTCGTGCCTGATCGCGAGCGCACGCGTTCGAGCGAGCAGGTGGCCGCTGACCTTCGGCCGCTGCTGTCGGATATCCCCGGCGTTGAGATCCGCACGCGCGCCAGCCAGGGCATCGCGTCCCGCCTCATGTCGCGCGGCGGTGGTGACGGCGACAGCCTCGCGATCGAGGTACGCGGCTTTGAGTTGTCGACGCTCGCAGCGCTGGCCGACGAAGTGCAGCGTGCGTTGGAAGGTGTGCCCGGCATTACGGACGTCCGCCTTTCGCGCGAGGCCGGCTCGCCGCAGCAGCTTTTCCGCATCGACCGCACACGCGCCGCCGACCTCGGCCTGTCGGTCAACCGCATCGCCCGCACGCTGGAAACCGCCGTCGCCGGCACGCGTGCTGCCGACTATCGCGAAGCGGGCTATGAGTACCCGATTCGCGTTCGCCTTGACAATGTTGAGCAGATGGACATCGACGAAATCCTCAACCTCACCGTGATGAACCGACGCGATGAACAGGTCGCGCTGCGCAACGTCGTCGAACTCGCCGGCGGCGAAGGCCCGACGCAGATCGAACGCAAAGATCAGCAACGCCTCGTTCAGGTCAACGCCAACATCGCCGACCGCGACCTCGGCTCCGTTGTCCGCGACATCCGCGAAAGCCTGCGTGACATTCCCGTGCCGCGCAACTACGAAGTCATCATCGCCGGCGACTATGAAGATCAACAGGAAGCCTTCAGCGAACTGGGGCTGAGCCTCATCCTCGCGCTGATGTTGGTGTATATGGTCATGGCCTGCCTGTACGAGTCGCTGCGCGATCCGGTGGTGGTCATGTTCGCCGTGCCGCTCGCGCTGATCGGCGTGGTGATCATGCTCCTGCTGACTAACACGACGTTCAACGTGCAGAGCTTCATCGGCATCATCATGCTCGGCGGCATCGTGGTGAACAACGCCATCCTCATCGTCGACCAGGCCACCCGCCTGCGACGCGACGAGCACCAGCCCACGCGTGAGGCCGTCAGCGAGGCCGGCCGACGACGGCTGCGACCCATCCTCATGACCACATGCACTACCGCACTCGGCCTCACACCGCTGGCGCTGGGCCTCGGCGAAGGCGCCGACGCACAGGCGCCCATGGCGCGGGCTGTCGTCGGCGGGCTCTTGAGCGCCTCTTTGATTACACTGGTCGTCATTCCGGTGCTCTACAGCTACTTCCATCGCGACCCCGCTCCCCACCAGGCTACGCCCGCATGAACACGACCCCCCGCTCTGCAGCTATTTGCACGACGTCCACCACCACAAAGCCCAGCCATCGCCATGGCTGGGCGTTATCCGGGGCGTTACCCCGTGCCGCCACCTTGCTGCGCCCCACGCGCGCCACCGTCATCGTCGGCACACTTACCACGCTTGCCTTGATCGTCCCCGCCTGCCAGTCGCCCAAGCCTTGGGACATCGACGAGCAGGTTGGCTACGACTACTCCACCGCTCCGCGCGCCACGGTTGACATGGCCCCCGACGCGTTGGAGGACGCCGACGAGCCGATCGTGCCGGATAGCGATGAACCGCTGACGCTCTCCGTCGAGCAGGCCGTCTTCCTCACATTGCAGAACAATCGCGCTTTGCGCATCCAGCAGTACGAGCCGCAGATCGCCGGCCAGTTCGAGCAGATCGAACGCTCCCGCTTCGACCCGCTGCTCTATACCGACCTCGTCTACAGCCGGGCTCGCACGCAACAACTCTCGCCCGAGATCGGCGCGACTTTCGATACGGAGCGCGAAGCCGTCGGCGCGGACGTGGGCATCCGCCAACGGCTGCCCACCGGCACGGAACTCGGGGCAGAACTCTCCCACGACTGGCTTAGAAGCGACCGCACACCCGACGATCAACACGAAGCCCGCGTCGGCGTATCGCTCACCCAGGCCCTGCTGCGCGGCCGGGGGCGCGAGTCCAACCTCGCCGCCATCCGCCAGGCTCGCCTCGACACGCTCGCGTCCGAGTATGAGTTGCGCGGCTTCGCCGAGGCGCTCGTCGCTGACCTGGAAGTCACCTATTGGAGCTATGTGCTCGCCCGCCGCGAGATCGAAATTTTCGACAGCTCGCTCGAAGTCGCCCAGCAGCAGCAGCGCGAAACCGAGCGGCGCGTCGAAGTCGGCGTGCTGGCGGAGACGGAACTCGCCGCAGCGCGATCCGAAGTCGCACTGCGACGCGAAGAGCTCATCAACGCGCGCAACAACGCCGAGGTGCTCCGCCTGCAACTGCTTCGCCTGATGAATCCCGGCAAGCCGCAGTGGGAACGCCAGATCGACCCGATCGAAGAGCCCACCATCATCGACGTGGAGCTGGACGACGTGAACGACCACGTACAGCTCGCGCTGCGCCAGCGGGCGGACCTCAACGAAGCCCGCCTTCGACTTGAGCAGCGTCGGCTCGACCTCGTCCGCACGGCCGACGGCCTGCTGCCTCGGCTGGACCTGTTCGTCACACTGGGCAAGACCGGCTTCGCCAGCGCGTTCGGCCGAGCGTGGGAAGACCTTGACGGCCGCGGCTACGACCTCGCCGTCGGCGGCCAGTTCGAATATGCCCTGGGCAACCGCGCCGCTCGCGCCGACGACCGCATCGCCCGCTTCAGCCGACAGCAGGCGTCCGAAGCGGTGGGCAACGTGGCCGAGCTTGTGCAGCTTGATGTCCGCACTGCCTGGCTGGAAGTGCAGCGCGCCCGCGAGCAGATCGCCGCCACCATCGCGACGCGCGAGCTGCGTGAAGAAACGTTGCGAGCCGAGCAGGAAAAGTTCCGCGTCGGCACGACGACGGCGTTGCTCGTCGCGCAAGCCCAGCGCGATTTGCTGGAAAGCCAGATCGCCGAAGTGCGAGCCGTGGTGACCTATCGGCAAGCGTTGATTGACTTGTATCGTTTGGAAGGTTCGCTGCTGTTGCGGCGTGGCGTGGAAGCGCCGGGCGCTCAGCCGCGCGCGTTCAACGGTGAGTGACCGGGCGGTGATTCGCTTTCTACCAACAGGTGACAATATGAAAACGATTCGACGGGTCATCACAAGCGGGCGACATTTTCTGAAGGAGTGCATGTATGGCTCGTTGGCGTGCGCCGGGTCGTGGGACGCCATGCGGTTGGCCCTGCTGTTGCGGATGTCGCCGAAGCATGGGGATCATGACGCGCGGCGTTCCCCGTGGAAGTTGCGGCTTCGCGGGTATGATCACCCGCTCTGGCTTCGGCCGCACACGAGTGATGCGCTGGTGGCCCGTGAAGTACTGTTCCAGGGAGAATACGATGGGATTCGGCAATGCGAACTGCCCGATTCGGCACGAATTCTCGATCTGGGCAGCAACATCGGCTTGTCGGTGTGTTACTGGGATTACCTGTTCGAGCAATGCGATGTTATTGCCGTGGAGCCCGACGATCACAGCCGGACGCTTTTGGAGCGGAACTGCCAGAGCATGATTGAAGCTGATCGACTTCATGTCGTTAGCGCCTTCATTAGCCATGAAGCGGGGTGGGCGGCGATCGAGCGGCCCGGCCGGGCGTGGAGCTATCGCATGGGCGAAACCAGCCAGGCGCAGGTTGATGACAAAACGATCCCTACCGTCACCGTGCCTTCATTACTTGAGGAGGCGGACTGGGATGTCGTTGATCTGCTCAAGTGCGACATCGAGGGAGGAGAAGTAGGACTGTTCCAGTCGGCTGGCGACTGGGTGAGCCGGATTCGACACATGTTCGTCGAAACGCACCCGCCCTACACGAATGAAGATCTGTACGCGGATCTGCGCCGGGCAGGCTACGTGTTCGATGTGCTGCACGACGAAAGCAAACTCACCAACGGCGTGTGCCTGCTGCGGCAACGGTGAGTGATACGGACGACGATTGACCTTCATGTTTTCTCTGGCTTCGAAGCCCACGGCGTGACGTCGTGAGCGCCTTTCCCACGCACGTAGATAGATCCCAACGCGCATGATCTGATTCTATAAGCACGGCTTCAGGTAAAGTCATCCGCCGCCCGACCACACGTGTGCGTGGCCGGGCTGACGGATGAGGGTGACACAATATTTTGGCGAGGCCGACTTGCTGCCGGGCCTTTGCGGGAGATCGTGGGGTCGTGGCGTGTTGTTCCCGGGCAGCCAGGTCAACGCGCAAATGCGGCGGAAGTCCGAGCCGTGGGGACGGCTGGGCTTTCGTGGTCGCATCCCGCTGGTTGCCGGCCTTTCGTGTCGTTTCCGATTGGTCAGTCGCGTGGCTGCCCATCCATGTTCACGCGTCTGTCCGGGAGCGGACCACCCAGAGCCGGGTCTCGCCGAAGGCTTGCCGAAGCGTGCCTTCAGAGTAGGGGCGACGCGTCGCCGGCGTGCGCATGGCGTGACGATTTCGGGTGAGTGGTGTAGGCAACTGTAATAGGGTACATTTCGAAAGGCGTCACACAGCACCTCAAAGCTTCCAATGAACATGTGGTTGCGATCATGAGCAAAACGAATCAGCAGATCCAATGGGGCTACCTCATCCACCTCGGCTACAACATGTGGGAGGATCGCGAGTCGCCGAATCGCCCGGACCGCCGCATTGCCAAGCCTTACCTGCGCTGTGACAAGCCGCTCTGGGATGAACTGACGCAGCGATTCGCCGAAGTCGGCGGGAGCTTGCTCGTCATCGATCTGGGCGAAGCGGTTCGATACGAAAGTCATCCCGAGCTCGCCTGCAAACATGCCTGGAGCCCGGCAAAGCTGAAGCGGGAAATCAAGCGGTTGCAAAAACTGGGGCTGGAGGTGATTCCCAAGCTCAACTTTTCAGCGGCGCACGACACATGGCTCGGGCCTTACCATCGCTGCGTGTCGACGGACACCTACTACGCGGTCTGCCGTGATCTGATCGAAGAGGTGTGCAACATCTTCGATCAGCCGCGCCTTTTTCACCTGGGCATGGACGAAGAAACGTTCAAACATCAGCGTGACTTCGCGTTCGCGGTCGTTCGTCAGCATGAACTGTGGTGGCATGACCTGCATTTTCTGGCCGAGCAGGTCGAACGGCAGCACGTTCGGCCGTGGGTCTGGTCCGATTACTACTGGCATCACCCGGAAGCATTCCTCAAGAACATGCCCAAGTCCGTGCTGCAAAGCAACTGGTACTACAACGTCAGGTTCAACAAACGACGACCAGCGGTGGGGGCCTACCTCGACCTGGAAGCGCATGGGTACGATCAGATACCGACCGGCTCAAACGCCAATCACGCAGAGAATCTCGAACTGACAGCCAGGTATTTGAAGCGTCGCATTCACGCGGATCGCCTTCACGGATTTCTCCAGACGCCGTGGAAGCCGACGCTCCCCGAGTTTCGCGACCATCACCTCGAAGCCATAGAAAAGGTCGCCGACGCCATGAAAGTGTTTTGAACGGCAGCGGCACACATCGTTCACATCGTACGATCACCCTGCGCTGGAGAGCAACTGGTCGTCTGCCATGTCGGGGGCGGGGAGATCGCTGTGGCCCATGAGTTGTTGGTCGATCGCTCGCGCGGCGCCGCGGCCTTCGGCGATGGCCCAGACGATGAGGCTTGCGCCGCGGCGCATGTCGCCGGCAGCGAAGACCTTGTCGACGTTTGTGCGATAGTTGGCGTAAGGCGCGTCGACCGTGCTCCACTTCGTTTCGGTGACGCCGAACTGCTGGACGAGTTTGGGCGTGTCGTGGCCGGTGAAGCCGATGGCGAGCAGGACGAGTTGCGCGGGCAGGTCGCGTTCGGAATCTTCGACTTCTTCGCTGACCTTGCGGCCGGTCTTCGGGTCGGTCGACCACTTCAATGTTGAAACGCGCATGGCTTTGACCTTGCCGTTGCCGTCATCGACGAAGGCTTTGGGGAGGATGCCATATTCGCGGGGGTCGCGTTCGAAGCGGGCGGCGGCCTCGGCGTGGCCGTAGTCGATGAAGAAGGTTCCGGTCGGGCCGGGCCAGGGGTGTTTGTCGTCGCGTTCGTCGGGCTCGCGTTCACGGCGGGTGATGTTCAGCAGGCTGTTGCAATTGTGGCGGAGGGCGGTGCCGATGCAGTCCGTGCCTGTGTCGCCGCCGCCGATGACGATGACGTCTTTGCCCTCGGCGTTGGTGTACTGGCCGTCGGCGAAGTTGGAGTTGAGCAGGCTTTTCGTCGCGGCGGTGAGGTAGGGCATGGCGAACTGCACGCCTTCGAGCTCGCGGCCGGGCAGTTCGAGGTCGCGCGGCTTGAGCGCGCCGCAGGCGAGCAGCACGGCGTCGAACTCATCGATGAGTTGTTGCGCGGGGATGTCTTCGCCGACGTTGCTGTTGGGTTTGAAGATGACGCCCTCTGCTTCGAGGAGGTTGACGCGTCGTTGGACGATGGTTTTGTCGAGCTTCATGTTGGGCACGCCATACATGAGCAGGCCGCCGATGCGGTCGTCGCGTTCGAAGACGGTGACGGTGTGGCCGGCCTTGTTGAGCTGGTCGGCGGCGGCGAGGCCTGCGGGCCCGGAGCCGACGACGGCGACGGTTTTACCCGTGCGCGATTCCGGCGGTGTGGGCGTGACCCAGCCTTCTTCGAAGGCCTTGTCGATGATGGTGCACTCGATGCTCTTGATCGTGACCGGCGGTTCGGTGATGCCGAGCACGCAAGCGTCTTCGCAGGGCGCGGGGCAGATGCGGCCGGTGAACTCGGGGAAGTTGTTGGTCTTGGCGAGGCGTTCGTATGCTTCGCGCCACTGGCCGTGATAGACCAGGTCGTTCCACTCGGGGATGAGGTTGTCGATGGGGCAGCCGGGCTCGGATTGGCAGAAGGGGATGCCGCAATCCATGCAGCGTGCGCCCTGTTCTTTGAGCACGTGCTCGTCGCCGCGCGCGTAGATTTCGTAGAAGTCGTTGATGCGCACTTCAGGCGAGCGCGATCGCATCGGCTGACGTTCGTATTCGAGAAATCCGGTTGGCTTACCCACAGTCGTTTTGCTCCATTTGGCGATTTGGCGATTTGGTGATGTGGTGATTTGGTGATGTGAGGGCGAGCGGCAACGGCTTCTGTTCGGGAACTTCACCACATCACCACATCACCAAATGTCTCACCCGTGTCCGACCTCTGGCATGTTCTGTTGTAGCGCCATCTTCTGTCGCTGCTGTAACACGCGGCGGTAGTCGATGGGCATGACTTTGACGAACTGCGAGCGCACACGGTCCCAGTCGGTGAGCAACTTGGCGGCCACGGACGAGCCGGTGTATTCCATGTGCTTGCGGACCAGAGCTTGCACTTCGTCGATGTCGTTTTGGGCTTCGAGTTTTTCCAGGTCGACCATGCCGAGGTTGCAGTTTTGCAGCAGTTCGCCGTTGGGGTCCCAGACGTAGGCGATGCCGCCGGACATGCCGGCCGCGAAGTTGCGCCCCGTTTTGCCGAGGATGACCACCCGGCCGCCGGTCATGTATTCGCAGCCGTGGTCGCCGACGCCTTCGACGACGGCGATCGCGCCGGAGTTGCGAACACAGAAACGCTCCGCTACCACGCCGCGGAAATAGGCTTCGCCCTTGGTCGCCCCGTAGAGGCAGACGTTGCCGGCGATGATGTTTTCTTCCGCGACGATGGGGCAGTCCTCCGGCGGGTAGACGATCAGCTTGCCGCCGCTGAGCCCCTTGCCGACGTAGTCGTTCGCGTCGCCTTCGAGGCGGAACGTGATGCCCGGTGCGAGAAACGCGCCAAGCGACTGGCCGGCGTGACCGGCGAAGCGGACGTTGATGGTGTCGTTGGCGAGGCCTTCGTCGCCGTATCGGCTGGAGACGTTGTAGCTGAGCGTCGCGCCAACCGCTCGGTCGAGGTTTTCAATGGGCAGGTCGATTTCCACGCGCTCGCCGCGCTGCAAGGCAGGCTCGGCGAGTTGCACGAGCTTGTTGTCGAGCACGTTGGCGAGGCCGTGGTCTTGTGCGATGAGCTTGCGCACGCCGACGTTTGGCCTGGGCTTGTCGGCCGGCTTGAGGATGGGGGCAAGGTCGAGGCCGTCGGACTTCCAGTGGCGGATGGCGGCGTCGGATTCGAGCAGGTCGACCCGGCCGATGAGTTCGTCAACGGTGCGGATGCCGAGCTCGGCCATGTATTTGCGGGCTTCCTCGGCGACGAGGAACATGTAGTTGACCACATGTTCGGGCTGGCCGCTGAATTTCTTGCGAAGCGCGGGGTCTTGCGTGCAGATGCCGACGGGGCAGGTGTTCAGGTGGCATTTGCGCATCATGATGCAGCCGACGGCGATCAGCGGCGTGGTCGCGAAGCCGTACTCTTCCGCGCCGAGGCAGGCGGCGATGATGACATCGCGGCCGGTGCGCAGGCCGCCGTCGGTTTCGAGGCGGACGCGCGATCGCAGGTCGTTGAGCACGAGGGTCTGATGCGTTTCGGCGATGCCCAGTTCCCACGGCAGGCCGGCGTGCTTGATGCTGGTCAGCGGCGAAGCGCCCGTGCCGCCGTCGTGGCCGGAGACGAGGATGTGGTCGGCGTGTGCTTTGGATACGCCGGCGGCGACCGTGCCGACGCCGACTTCGGAGACGAGCTTGACGCTGATCTGCGCGTTGGGGTTGGCGTTCTTCAGGTCGTAGATGAGTTGCGCGAGGTCTTCGATGGAGTAGATGTCGTGGTGCGGCGGCGGGCTGATGAGGCCGACGCCTGGCGTGGAATAGCGGAGGCGGGCGATGTAGTCGTCGACCTTGTAGCCGGGCAGTTGGCCGCCTTCGCCGGGCTTGGCGCCCTGTGCGACTTTGATCTGCAAGGTGTCGGCGTTGGCGAGGTAGTAGCTGGTCACGCCGAATCGGCCGGAGGCGATCTGCTTGATGGCGGAGCGCTTCGAGTCGCCGGAGGGCATGAGGCTGAAGCGGACGGGGTCTTCGCCGCCTTCGCCGGAGTTGGACTGTCCGCCGAGGCGGTTCATCGCGAGCGCGAGCGTTTCGTGTGCTTCGCGCGACAGTGCGCCGAGCGACATCGCGCCGCTGCGGAATCGTTTGACGATTGCGCTGGCGGGCTCGACTTCCTCTAGTGGGATGGCTTTGTTTTCGTTCGTGCGAAGCTTGAGCAGGCCACGCAGCGTGCAGCGGGCGCGGGCGTCTTCGTTGGTTGACTTGGCAAACTGGTCGTAGGCCTGCCTGCTGTTCGTGCGGGCAGCGGCCTGGAGTGTGGCGATGGAGGTGGGGTTGACGGCGTGTCGTTCGCCGTCGGCGCGCCAGTGGTAGTCGCCGGGGTTGGGCAGTTGCGGCAGGCGAACGCGCGAGCGCGGCGGATAGCCGACGGCGTGACGTCGCTGCGCTTCGGTGGCGAGCACGTTGAAGCCGACGCCTTGCAATCGCGAGGCCGTCCCGGCGAAGCAGCGTTCGACGATTTCAGTTTTCAGGCCCAGCGCTTCGAAAATCTGCGCACCCTTGTAGCTGGCGAGGGTGGAGATGCCCATCTTCGACATCACTTTGAGGATGCCCTTGTTCACCGCTTTGATGAAGTGGTTGACGATGGTTTCATGCGTCAGCGAGCCGTCGATCATGCCCTCTTCGCGGGCCCAGTAGAGCGCTTCGTAGGCGAGGTAGGGGTTGATCGCGTCGGCCCCGTAGCCGACGAGCAGGCAGAAGTGGTGCACTTCGCGGGCTTCGCCGGACTCGACGATGATGCCGATCTTCGTGCGGTCCGCGTGACGGACGAGGTGATGATGCACCGCCCCGGTAGCCAGCAGCGAAGACAGGGGGATGCGATCGTGGCCGGTCGCGCGATCGCTGAGCACGATCAGTTGATAGCCGTCGGCGATGGCTTGCGAGGCTTCTTCGCAGATGCGATCGAGCGCCGCGGTCATCGCGCCATCGCTGGCCTGGCCGTTGCTGCTACCCGTCGGCCGAGGGTAGGTGATGTCGATGGTCTTCGTGCGCCAGTTGTTGCCTGACTTGCCGTCGAGCTGCTTGAGTGTCGCGGTCTGCGCATCGGTCAGCACGGGCTGTGGCAGGAACAGGCGATGACATTGCTGCTCGGTCGTTTCCAGCAGGTTGCCTTCCGGACCGATGTAGGTCTGGAGCGACATGATGATCTCTTCGCGGATCGGGTCGATCGGCGGGTTGGTCACCTGCGCGAATAGCTGCTTGAAGTAGTCGTAGATCAGCCGGGGCTTGTCGGAGAGCACAGCGAGCGCCGTGTCGTTGCCCATCGAGCCGGTGGCTTCCTGGCTTTTCTCGACCATCGGCAGCATGAGCAGCTGGATGTGCTCGGTCGTGTAGCCGAACGCCTGGAGCTTTGAAAGCAGTTCTGAGCTTCGAGCTTCGAGTTTTGAGCTGCCGACCGCAGCGGTTGGGGTCTTGGGAGCCTCGTCGGCATTCGCGGTTGCTTCGAAGTCGGCGATTTCAAGGCGTTGTTGTTGCAGCCATTGGCCGTAGGGGCGCTTGGCGATGATGTTGCCTTTGACCTCTTCGTCGGAGACGATACGGCCTTCGTCGAAGTCGACCAGGAACATACGCCCGGGCTGCAATCGACCCTTCGCTTTCACCTTGCTCGGGTCAATTTCGACCACGCCCACTTCGCTGGCCATGATCACGCGGTCGTCATCGGTGACGTAGTACCGGCTTGGCCGAAGGCCGTTGCGGTCCAGCGTCGCGCCGATCGTCTTGCCGTCCGTGAACGCGACCGACGCCGGGCCGTCCCAAGGCTCCATCAGGCTTGAGTGATACTCGTAAAACGCCCGCTTCTGCGGGTTCATCAACTCGTTCTCTTCCCACGCTTCGGGGATCATCATCATCACCGCTTCGGGCAACGACCGCCCCGTCATCAGCAGCATCTCGAGCACATTGTCGAACGTGCCCGAGTCGGAGCAGTCGGGCTCGACGATGGGGTAGAGCTTTTGAAGATCATCGCTGAGCAGGTCGCTGCGCATGAGCCCTTCGCGGGCGCGCATCCAGTTGATGTTGCCGCGCAGCGTGTTGATCTCGCCGTTGTGACTCATGAATCGGCAAGGCTGAGCACGGTCCCACGACGGGAACGTGTTCGTGCTGAAACGCGAGTGCACCATCGCCAGGTGTGAGACGTATTCTTCGTTTTGCAGATCGCGATAGTAGAGGGGCACTTGGCCGCTGGTGAGCTGACCTTTGTAGACGATGACCTTCGTCGACAGCGAGCAGATGTAAAACCAGTTGCCTTGCTTGAGCTGCTTGTTGCTGCGCACCGCGTGGCTGGCACGCTTGCGGATGAGGTAGACCTGCCGTTCGAACGCATCGCCATCGAGCGCGTCGGCTCCCTCGGCGGCGCCGACGAAAAGCTGCTCCATGTAAGGTTCGGTCGAGCGGGCGGTCGGGCCGACGTCCGCGCCGTCGGGGTCGACGGGCAGCTTTCGCCAGCCGAGGAGGGTCTGGCCCTGCTCGGTGATGATCTTTTCGACGGCTTCTTTGGCGAGCTTGCGCTCGGCCTCGTCGCGGGGGAGGAAGACGTTGCCCGCGGCGAACGGTCGGCCGGCGTCGGGGTCGGGCAGGTCGATGCCCATTTCGTCTTTGACGGCTTTGCGCAGCAGGGCGTGGGGCAGGGCGGTCATGATGCCCGCGCCGTCGCCGGTGTTCGGCTCGCAGCCACACGCGCCGCGGTGGTCCATGCGCTGAAGCATGTGCAGTGCGTCGCGCACGATGTCGTGCGAGGCTTTGCCCTTGATGTGAGCGATGAAGCCCACGCCGCAGTTGTCATGTTCGTACGCCGGGTCGTACAGCCCGCCGGCCTCGGGCCTGCGAATGGGTTGCAGGGCCCGGCCGGTGTCGCGTGATTGTTGATTGCTCATGCTCGTTCTCCCACCAACTCGCTGCGGTCAGCCCGGCTGTCCCGGGTCGCCATCGCCGGGCCCGTCAGATCGACGCTCGGCCCGGCGTGCTTGAGCAGGTAGTCCACAAAGGTTTGGCTCGCAGGCGAAAACACCTCGCCATGCTTGTGCCGACGGCGGTAGATCATGCCGATCGGCCTGACGAGCGCCGGCTTCAGCTCCACCATGCAAAGCTGGCCCGCCGCGACTTCGCGGGCGACCGTACGCTTAGGCAGGATGGAAAAGCGTTGCGTCACCGTCAGCACGCCCTTGATCGTGTCGATGTTGTCGAAAGAGTTCACGACCGTTGGCTGGGCCGCGTTGTCCCGCAGGTATTGGCGGATTCGCCGACCGGCGGGCAACTCCCGATCAAAACCGACCATCTCATATCCAGAAAGCTCAGCCGCCTCGATCCGCTCCCGCTCGGCCAGCGGATGCCCCGGCGGGCAGACCACCGCCATCACTTCATCGCGCAGCGGAATCACGCCCACCTGTCGCCAGCGCTGCGGATAAGAAAGAATCCCCAGATCGCACTCAAAAGCCCGCACCGCGTCATAGACCTGATCCGGCTGATTGTAACGGATTTCCACCTCAATCCGAGGATGTTCCGCCACAAACCGCTCGCGAATCCGGTTCAGCAGTTCGATGCCCGACGAGTAGATCGCCGCCACGCGAACGTGGCCTGCGATGTCCGCCTCCGCCCGCGCTGCCGCCTCCGAGTCGGCGTCGGCCGACAGCAGGGCGACCTGATCTTTCAGCCGATCGTAGCCGGTGAGCAGGTCGGTAACGCCGTCGAGAAACACCTGCCCCGCCCGCGTCAGCTCCAGCGGCCGAACGGAGCGATCCAGCAGCGTCGCCCCGAGATTCTTCTCCAGCTGCGAGATCCGCTGACTGGCCGCCGATTGCGTAATGCCATGCGCCACCGCAGCTTTTGAAAAGCTGTGACAGCGTGCGACATCCACAAACAGGCGCAAAGTCTGCATAGTCGGAGCATCGTAACATAAGAGCCGCTTATGTCAATCCGACTTAGTATTAATCTGTCTAATAGTGGGGGCTGCCCTTATTGGCGGGTCGGGCTCATTCCGGCTCGACGAATTCGATCTCGCCCTTGTCCGGCACGAGGCCGGCCTTTGTCGCTTCGCCGATGAACTGCCGCACCGCAGCTCGGCCGTGCTCGCCGTAGTCCAGCGTCCATTGATTGACATACATGCCCACGAAACGGTCCGCGAGGTCATGCCCCATGTCGCGGGCCCATTGCAGCGAAAACTTCACCGACTCTTCGCGATGGTTCAGCGCCCAGCGGATCGATTCGAGCAGGATGCCGCAAACCTTCGGCAGCTCGTCGCCCAGATCTTTGCGGATCGCGTTGCCGCCCAACGGCAGCGGCAGCTCGCGCGTCTCCGTCCACCACTTGCCCAGGTCGACGACGCACTTAAGCCCCGCCTTCGCGTAGGTGAGTTGGCCTTCGTGAATGATCAGCCCCGCGTCGAACTCGCCGGAGACGACTTTCGGGATGATCTGGTCGAACGGTACGACCTCGAAATCCACGGGAATCTCCTCGCCCGGCTGCGCGCCGTGCTCCAGCAGCAGCAACTGCATCGCCAGCCAGGCGCTGGTCTGCTCGCCGGGGATCGCCAGCCGCGGCCGTTTGGAGTCGGCGGGCGTCGGTGTGGCGAGCGGATGAATGAAGTCGGCGATCTCAAACTGCTCCCGCGCGACCACCATCGGCCCGTAGCCGTCGCCCATCGACGAGCCGCAGCTTGTCAGCACGTACTTGTCGCTGATGTAGGGCAGCTGGTGGATGGAAAGGGCGGTGATTTCCAGCTCGCCCTTGTTCGACCGCTCGTTCAGCGACTGGATGTCTTCCAGCACGTGAACGAAGTCGTAGCCTTTCGTGTCGATCTTGGGCGTGTAGGCGTTGCCGTCGGGCCCGGTGAAGTTGGCCAGCGGATACCACATGAACGCGTCATCGGGATCGGGCGAGTGGCCGATGCGCAACGTCTTTTTGTTCGTGTCAATGCTCGTCATGCGAGCCAGTTTAGCGAATTGGCGCGGCGGTGGGCATGTCGCTCCTCGAAGCCCACACCCCCGAAGCCCACACCGTCACGGTGTGGGCTTCCCGTCCACCCCCCGCGCGACGATCTCCGCCAGCAGTCGACCCTCCATGTACGCATCGCGCCCCACCGGCTCCCAGTAGCTGCGGTCGATACCCCGCCGGGCCCACTCGGCCGGCACGTCGTCGAGCGTGCGGAAGACGTTGCCGCGCGTTCGCCCGGTCATCCGACGCGTCGGCTGTACGCGACGCTCCAGCAGCACTTCCACCCGCAACAGGTAATCGCCTTCCGCCATGACGATCACATGATCCGCCTCCGCGTTCGCTTCCGCATCGCCCGGCTCATCCGTGGGCTCGAAAAACAGCGACACCGTCCGCCGCTGATGATCCAGCGTCGACTGCCACGCCTGCGCCGCCGTCGTGTTATCGCCATGCCAGGGCTCGAACGCCGTGGGCGAATCCTTGGGCATCGTCGTCACTCGGCCAAACCGATAGTCCTGCCGATCGACGTCAAACCCGTGATCGCGCAGCACCGCAATGCTCGCGTCAAACGTCCGGTCATACGCCTCGCTCGCGATCGGCGAAGGGTTCGGCGTATCCACAAAGGCACGCTGACAACCCACCGCAGCAACCATCAACAGCAGGGCAGTCGCAATCAAAACACTTCGCATGACGGTCATCTGCCTGATGCTCTCCCCCATTTAGCCTCCCCCATTTAGCCGCGTCGCTCGCGACGCGCTCTTCCACGCGCCCCAAACACAAACGCCCCATCGCCCGCCGTCACACCCCCAGCTTCTGCTTGATCATTTCCGTGACGACCTTCGGGTTCGCCTGCCCCTTGCTCAGCTTCATGATCTGTCCCATCAGCGCGCCCACTGCCTTGAGTTTGCCCGCCTTGATGTCTTCCACTGCCTTGGCGCTCTTGGGGTCGCTGAGCACCTGGTCGATGAAGCCTTCCAGCGCGCCGGTGTCGGACACCTGCGACAGGCCATGCTTCTCGGCAAGGGCTTCGGCGGTTTCGTCACTGTCACAGCAATGGCCGAACAGTTGGTCCGCGGCGCTCGAGCCGATCTTGTCCGCCGCGAGCAGGTCGGCAATGCCCTTGACCTGACCGGGCGTGATACCCAGATCGTCGATGTTCACGCCACGCTCGTTCGCCCGCTTCGCGCCATAGTTCAACAGCAGTGCCGCAGCCCGCTTCGCGTCCACGTCCGTGGCGAGCACCTTCTCGTAAAACCGGCAGACGTCAGGGTCGTCAATCAACGCCTGTGCATCTTTGGGGTTCAGCCCGAGATCCTGCACGTACCGCCGTTGCAGATCCAGCGGCAGCTCCGGCTGAATCGCCTGCAACTCATCCAGCCAACCCGCGTCCACGTTCAACTCGACAAGGTCCGGGTCGGGGAAGTAGCGATAGTCGTGCGCCTCTTCCTTCTCACGCTGAAGCACGGTGACCATCTTGATGTCGTCCCATCCGCGCGTCGACTTCGCGCCGCTGGCCATCACCTTCCCCGTCTCCAGCCATTCGTCAACCTGCCGTTCGTACTCGTACGCCACCGCGTTGTACACCGCGCGAAAACTGTTGAGGTTCTTGATCTCAACGATCGGTGTCTTATACGTCTGGCCATCCTTCTCAATGATCACGTTGATGTTCGGCTCGAACCGCATGTGACCCTTCTGCATGATCCCCTCCGACACGCCAAGGTGTCGGCAGATGTTCCGCAGCGTCTGCCCGAACATCACCACCTCCTCAGGCGTCTCGAAGTCTGGATACGTCACAATCTCAAGCAACGGCGTGCCCGCGCGATTCAAGTCCACAATCGAATGATCGATCGCAGCGCCGCCAGGCCCTTCATGCAACAACTTGCCCGCGTCCTCTTCCAGGTGAGCACGAATGATCCGCACGTTTTTCGTCGGGGCCCCCGGCTCGTCAGACGTCGGAATCTCCACCGCGCCTTCCTCGCATAGCGGCATGTCATATTGACTGATCTGGTAGTTCTTCGGCAGGTCGGGGTAGTAATAGCTCTTGCGGTCCCACTTCGTCCGCTTGGCGATACGGCAGCCCAACGCCAGCCCCACCTGGATCGACATCCGCACCGCCTCGCGGTTGATCACCGGCAGCACGCCCGGCATGCCCAGCACCACGGGGTCCGTCAACGTGTTCGGCTCCGCGTCGTAATAGTCCGGGTGCGCCACGTTCGGCGCACTGGTGAACATCTTCGACCGCGTCGCCAACTGGACGTGGATTTCCATGCCGACCTTCAAGGTCGTCTTCAATGCTTCGTGGGTCGTCGTTGCGGGCATGACTTCGCCTGTTTCAAGTTTCAAGTTTCAAACTGTGTTTCACACAAAGCCCACGGATGTAGCGCAGCGAATCCGTGGGACACCACCACCCACCATCCCCATACACCCCCGCCCCGTCAATCAGATTGTAACCACCCCATCACCGCTCCGTCGTCTCGATGCCGAGCATTGGCGACAGGTCGTCCCACAACTGTTCCGCCGACGCCGGCCGACCCTGCATCCACAGCCAGGGCCCGACCAACTGCGGCAACGGCCCCGCGCCCCCAAGCATATGCACCGCCACATTCCGCCCCGGCTGCTCCTGCACCCACGCCTCCGCAAGCGCCGCCTCCAGCGCCTCATCGCCGACCAGCTCCGCCGCCCGCGCCCGCGCCGCCTCAAGTGTGCGCGTCTCGTCCGTCGCGGTCATCCAATGGTCAAACGTCTCGAATTGCGACGCGTCCGCCTGCCACACCGCCAGCGCCACCCGCGCCAGCTCGCACGCGTCCGCGTGCACGCTCGGCGTCTCGTCGTACATCGGATGACACGCCGCATCCAACGGCACGGGCAGCATCACCACCGCCAGCCGACCTTCCGCCCAGTCGCGCACCACCTCCAACTGCCGATGCAGCACCCGGCAGTGAGCACACGTGTAGTCGAACAGGTACACCAACAGCACCTCCGCGTCCGCCGACCCCAGCACCGGCTGATCGTGGGGCGTCAGCATTACACCGCTTTCGCCCTGCATCAGCGTCAGTGTTCGCGCCCCGCCGGGCCCGGTATCACTCACCACGCCCGACCCCGTCAGCACCCGCGTCGTCTCAGGCGGCACTGCCAGCTGTCCGCCAACCAGCACACCCACGCCCACCACCGCCGCGGCCGCGCCCACGCCCAGCCCGCGCCCGTTCAACGCACCGCCTTGCCACAGCACTGCCCCCGTCAGCACTGCCGCGATCATGCCGAGCGCGTGCACGGTCATGCAGTAGGCGCACATCGCTTCGATCACCACCGCCTGCAGCACGATAAACCACACCGCCGCCCCCGCCGCCGCCATCGCCGCCCCCGCCATCACCCCCGCCGCCAGCCGCCGCTGATCGGTCGGCCGACCGCGCCCCACCTGCCAGCTCATCGCCAGCAACAGCGCATAAATCCCCATCGCCGGCCCCGCCACCGGCACGCCAAGCCAGTACGCCCATCGGCTGCTCAGCACCGCATCACACCCCGAGCCGGGCCCGCACCCCGGCAGCGACACCCCGCCCGCGCTCGCGACCGACTCGTAAAACAGAAACGCACCGATCGCTAGCGCCCCGAATGCAGGCAAACGCACCGCCCACAAGAGCGGGCGTTCGTACGGACCAGGTTGAATAGCGCTGTCGTTCATCGTCTCGCATCCCCATTTAGCCGCGTCGCTTGCGACGCGCTCTCCCGGCGTGGCACATACCGCACGAAGCGCGTCGCAAGCGACGCGGCTAAATGGTTTCATATGTGAATCGATGTGTCGTTCATACGGTATCACCACCCATACCCGGATCACGCATCCCCAGTTCGCCGAACGCTCGCATTCGCAGCAGACACGAGTCGCAATGTTCGCAAGGCCTTGCCCCCAACGGATGCCGCTCATCCGGCTGCGGGTCGTAGCACGAATGCGTCAGCCCGTAATCCACGCCCAACGCCAGCCCTTTACGGATGATCTCAACCTTCGGCAGCTCGATCAGCGGCGTGTGCACCTTCAGCCGATGCCCCTCCACGCCCGCCTTCGTCGCGAGGTTTGCCATGCGTTCAAACGCTTCGATAAACGTTGGCCGACAGTCCGGGTATCCCGAGTAGTCCACCGCGTTGACGCCGATGAACAGGTCGCCGCTGCCGAGCACTTCCGCGAGCGCCAGCGCGTAGCTTAAAAAGATCGTGTTCCTGGCCGGCACATACGTCACCGGGATGTCGCCGTGCATCGTTGATTCGTCGCGGTCTTTCGGCACGTCGATGTCCGCTGTGAGGGCCGACCCGCCAAACGCCCGCAGGTCGATGCTCGCCCATCGCAGGCTTGCCACGCCGACTTGCGCCGCCACGCGCTTGGCCGCTTCGATTTCCACGCGATGCCGTTGGCCGTAGTCGAAGCTCAGCGCATGACACGCAAACCCCTGCTCGCGCGCCATCGCCAGCACCGTCGCCGAGTCCAGCCCGCCCGACAGCAGCACCACCGCCGGCCGCCCGGCCCCTGCATGTTCACGTTCCCGCATATGCGCGCCTCATGTCGCTCATCACCCCGAAGCCCACGTTCCACCATCACTGCCCGTTATACGGATCACGCTAAATACTTGTGCTTCCAATAGCCCCCCGCGGAAGCGGGGGGTTAGCGCCATGTGGACCAAACCCCCCGCTTCCGCGGGGGGCTATTGCGCATGACGCACGAGGATTTAGCGTGATCCGTATCACTCGTCATCCTTCCGCGTCCGCGGCGGCTCTTCCGCATCCGTCTCGCTCTCACCATCCCCGTCATTCTCCCCGTCACCTTCACCGTCACCGTCGCCGCCTTCCGCCTCATCCCGCTCCACCGGCGACACCACCACCGTCCGCGCCACCAGGTCCCCCAGCCGCTGACGGTAAGGGCCGAGCACCAGCAAAATCAGCAACGGCCACGCCACCAGGTCAAAGCTCTTGAGCACGTTCCGCACCAGCAACTGCCAGACCCGTGGCCGTTTGCCATGCAGATCGCTCACACGCAGCCCGAAAATCACCTTCCCCACCGTCCGCCGCATCAACAGCTCCGCGAACGTCGTGTACAGCACGAACAGCACCACCACCAGCACGCCCGGCTCGATCGCCTGCCAGCTCGCCGCAGCGCCACTGCCGGGCCAACGCATCATCATCTCCGGCAGCGTCAGCCCATACGTCGTCATCACCAGTACCACCGCCGGCAGCAGGTCCAGCCCCGCCGCCATGAACCGCCGACCCAACGCACCCAGTTCCAGCGTATTTGGCAGCGATAGCTGGTTCGCCGCTGCATCGCGCCGCCAGAACAGCAGCATCAGCATCACCGCCGACACCAGCACGCCGACCATGATGTAATAGTCTGCGGTGCTCCCGATCCCCGCCGGCTCCCGCCAGCGCAACTCCTTCATGGTCGTGCCCACGCTGCCCTGCAGGTCCAGCGACGTCCACCGCCACAACGGCTCCACGCCCGGCAGCGGCTCTTCGCCCTCCACCCGCGTCGCCCGCGTGTGCTGACCCACCAGCCACACGGCCCCCTCAACCCCCGCCACATCCCACGCCAGTTGTCGCCCCGGCAGTTCCATCGCACCGATCGGCCGAACCCGACCATGACGCAACACCGCCGCTTCCACACGCAACGCCGACGCGTCCGCCTCAACGTCCGCCTCTTCCGCTTCACCGGCGTCCGCGTCCACCGTCGGCGAGGTCTGCCACGCGACGACAAGATGCCCGTCCACCGCCACCGCCGACCATCGCTCGCTCACCGGCACGTCGTAATGACGCGACTGCCAGGCCTGTTCCTCTTCATCCCACCCGTACACATCCAGCCCGCCATCCGCCGCCACCACCAGCCGCGGCGAAGCGCCCGCCGTCGTCACCAGCCGAACGTCGCCGTCGCTCGGCCAATCGCTCGGCAGGGGCGTCACCACCCACCGACCCGCCCGCAGACGCAGCAGCCGATCCAACCCCGTCGCCTCGTTCGCTTCGTCCGCTGCCGCCGGCACCGCGTCTGCGTCCGCATCCGCATCCGCGTTCGCGCCCGCATTCGCGTCCGCTTCCCCAACCGCATCAACGTCACCTTCCGCCGCATCGTCGACCGCGTCGGCAGCATCCCCGTCCGCCGCCTCATCATCCGCCTCCGCCTCCGGCTCAACCATCGGCGTCCGACGCAGGTTTGGCGGCAACCCCAATTGAAGGTTCCGCAGCATCTCCCGCTCGCTCAGCCCCGACGCGCCCGGCCGATCTGCGCCTGGCGAATCCAACCGCCGCGCCGCGTCCGCATCCGCCGCCCGCACCAGCGCCCAGGGCCCACCGCGACCCACACCAAACCCGCGCAGCGTCACATCCCGCGGCAGGCTCGGCCCCGGCCGGGCGGTATAACGCCAATGTTGCTCAACGCCCGCCCGCTGCCCGTCAAACCGCTGCAGCGTACCATTCGTGTAAATCACATAAACCGTCTGCCCCCGCGCCGCCACGCCGCCCGGCGATACCGTTCGACTGACCTCACGCACCTGCCCCAGCACGCCCGGGCTATCGCCAGGCCCGTGATGCGCAATCAGCGTCCCCGCCTCATCATCCCAGGGCTGCGCAATCCAGACATGCCGACCCTCCGCCGCCACGGACACCGCCCACGCCGCCGCTTCGCCGCCGCACATCAGCGCCGCCATCGCTGCCCAGATGACAAACATTCGCATCATGCCGCACAACTTACTTCACCCAGCCCTCGCCTGCCCAGACCCCGCGCCCCCGCCTGCCCCCAACGCGCACGTAAAAGCCCCGGCATAACGCCGACTCGACAACACGCTCAATTGACCAAAACGATTTATGAAGACTTGGCCGGCTCGGCCTCCTGGTCAGCAGGCGCCGGGCTCGGCTGCTGCTGCTGCGGAGGCTGCTGCTGCGGCGCCGAAGGCTTCTTCTCCTTCGGCTTGCTGGCCTGCGGCTTGGATTGCTGGTGGCTCTTGCGGTCCGGCGCGAGCACCATCGTCATGCGTCGGCCCATCATGCGCGGCGCTGCCTCGATCTTCGCGATGTCCGACAGACCCTGGTAAATCGACTGCATCGAACGCAGCCCAAGGTCCTGGTGCGCCATCTGGCGACCACGGAACAGCATCGTGAACTGCACCTTGTCGCCGTCGTCCAGAAACTCGCGAGCCTTGTTCGTCTTGATTTCCAAGTCGTGCTCGTCCGTGCCCGGGCGCAGGCGGATGCCTTTAAGCTCACTTTGCTTCGCGTGAGACTTGGCCTTCTGCTCTTTCTTGCGCTGCTGGTACTTCCACTTGCCGTAGTCCATGATTCGGCAGACCGGCGGCCGGGCCTGCGGAGCGACTTCAACAAGATCAAGCCCGGCAGTGCGCGCACGCTGCTTGGCTTCGTCGGTTTCCACGACGCCAACCTGTTCGTTGTTCTCGTCGATGAGCCGGACGGGAGAAAGGCGGATCATGTCGTTCACGCGAAGGCTCTTGCCGGTCTCGCGTGGCTTTGGCCGAAAACGTCCCCTAGCGATGGTGAAATCTCCATTAACTGGGTCAGAAACAAAAAAATACCGCCACCACGCAACAGGCCGGCCTCGCCACACCCACCCCCTTATGATGGTTCTGCAGCAGCCTGCTCACGATGACACACGTTCACTCTAGTATATCGACTCCCCGCCCGGCTACCTAACACGCTAATTTCTCTTTTTTCGCCCCAACCCGAAACCAGAAACCCAAAACCACAAACCCGGTTGATCTCACCCCGGCCCGTGCAGCAGTGCCACCAGTTGCAGCAGCCAGTACGCCACCGGCGCGACCGCCAGCGGCGAGTCGAAAACGTCCATCAGGCCCCCGAAACCGGGAATCGTCCGCCCCGAGTCCTTCACCCCCGCGTCGCGTTTGAACAGGCTGGCGGTCAAATCGCCCATCTGCCCGACCACGCCCAGCAGCAGCCCCGCCACGAACGCGAACACCAGCGGGAAGTCAAACTGCACGAACACCCGGTCGCCATCGATGCGGGCCCAGTAGCCGGTCACCTCCATCGCGTTGCCCGCGGCCGTCAGCGCCATCGCCGCCAGCCCCGAGACGACCACGCCGCCGACGAGCCCTTCCCACGTCTTGCCCGGGCTCAGCCAGGGGATGAGCTTCCGCCTGCCGACCGCTCTGCCGGTGAAGTACGCCCCGATGTCGCACGATTTGGTGATGAGGATGACCGCCGCGATCACCCACACCGCATGCCACTGTCGAATCGCCAGATAAAAGCCCGGCAGCGTGCCCATGTAGATCAGCGCGAACATCGCCGCGCCCGCCACGCCCACGGCCCCCTCGGTCCGCTGCTTTCTTAGCGAATGTCGCAGCAGGGCGGTGATGAATACCGCCACCAGGGCCGTGGCGTAAATCGCCAACGCCAGTTGCGAGTCCAGGTCTTGTGGCAGCACATAGATCAGCACACATCCCACCATGCCCGCCGCCGTCAGCGTCGTCGCTGGGGCGTCGATGCCTTTGGCGCGGAAGATCGCCGACAGCTCCCGCGACATCAAAGCGATCATCACCAGCAGCACGCCGAGCAGGATCAGCCCCGCCGGCAGGTAGGTTCGCCCCCGGAACAGCGATTGCAGCCATGTGCCTTCGATATCCACGTGATCGAGGTAGCCGTCGGCGTACATCAACACCAGCAGCAACAAGACCAGAAGCGTGCCGAAGATCAGTCGATGCTTGAGCATGCGGGACATGGTAACGGCGACGCACGCGAACGTGGCAGCGACACGATCCCCCGCATCGCAGGATTCCATGGGCCGATAACCTGAGAGTCGGCAAAAACCTTACCAATGGCTCAGTTGATACGACCGGAACGCCGACAAAAGGATCGCTGCATCGCCTTTGAATGTTTGCGCGGCGACGTTCTGGCCGAGCGGGGTGCATCAGCGTTTTTTTCGAAAGAAGGTCCGTTATGTCAGATCCCGGATTGGTTTGCGCGATGGGTGCTCGCTCGTATGCCGCGCCGCGTCGACGATGGTCGACGGCCGTCGCGGCGTTGTTGCTGTTCGCCAGTTCGCCCGCCCTGGCAGTGGACTGGACCGGCGGCACGGGTGACTGGTTCGACAGCAGCAACTGGAGCGGCAGCGTCCCCGGCCCCGGCAACGATACTGGCATCGACAACGGCGGCACCGCACAGATCGAGGCCTCGGACGCCGACGCGTTCGGATTGACTGTCGGCCGCTTCCAGTCCGGCGCCCTGCGCGTCACCGACACAGGCACGTTGACCGTCCACATCGGCCCCCTTCGAATCGGGAGGGAAAGCACCGGTGTCGGCGAACTCGACATTATCGGCCCTGACGCCCAGGTGACGGTGGCGAGCCATACCACCGAGGTCGGCGGGTCCGGCCAAGGCCAGCTCACGATTCAGGACGGCGGCACCTTGACGACAGACCTGCAAGGCAGGATCGGCACGAGCTCCAACTCTTACGGCCTCGCCATGATCAGCGGCGCTGGCTCCACCTGGACCATGGGTGGTGACCTCACCGTCGGCTGGGACGGAGAGGGCCAACTCCTCGTGGCCGACGGCGCATCCGTCCGCACGGATACGGGGCTGATCCGGATCGGTCGAAGCAGTTCCGGCACCGGCACACTCCAGATCGGCAACGGCGCCGCAGCCGGCTTCATCGACGTCGCCACCATCACAGGCGGCTCCGGCACAAGCACTGTCAACTTCAACCACACCGACCTCGACTACTGGTTCACCCACGACGGGACCGCCGACGGGGACGCCATT